>NZ_RCVI01000419.1:0-1766 GCF_003667455.1 Micromonospora sp. CV4
GCCCAGCCCGCCGAGCCCCAGCGCCGCGACCAGCCGGGTGGGCGCCGGCAGGACATCGCGGGGCAGCAGCAGCCAGGCGGCGAGGGCCAGCCCCACGGCCGGGCCGGTCGCCTCGATCAGGTGACGCAGCCGGAGCCGGGCCGATGGCCGTGTCCGGCCGGGGAGCCGGCGCAGGCCGGCCGCGGACAGGGCCGCCGAGACCAGGAACCCGATCAGCGCGGCGGCGCGGTGCCCGGTGTCGGCCAGCGGCAGCACGGCGGCGGTGAGGCCGGCCGCGAGACCGAACGCGGCGGCCGGGGCGACGCGGCCGCTGGGGATGGGCCGCTCGGGCCGCTCGACGGCGTCCAGCCGCCGGTCGGCCCAGTCGTTGGCCGCCATCCCGGCCCAGTAGAGCAGCACCGAGGCGCCGGCCAGGGCCGGGGTACGCCGATTCAGCGCGCCGGCCGCCGCCGCCCCGGCGACCACGTCGCCGGGGACCGAGAGCGCGGCCGGCGCCCGGACCAGCTCGGCGAGGTCAGCCAACGTTGTCATGAGGCACCGTCCAGGCCGGCGTGCAGCGCACGGGTGAAGTCCCCCAGCCGGGCCCACTGCTCGCCCAGCGAGTGGGTGGGCGAGCCGAGCGGGTCCTTGAAGAAGAAGCCCAGCTCGGTCAGCGGCCCGACGTGCCCGGCGGCGTGCGCGGCGGCGGTGAGCCGGGCCAGGTCGAGCACCAGCGGCGCGGCCAGCGCGGAGTCGCAGCCGTGCCAGGTGAACTCCATCCGCATCCCGGTGCCGAGGAAGCCGGCGAAGGTGATCAGATCCCAGGCGGTCTTGAAGTCGCCCAGCTCCTCGACGTACTCAATCCGGGTGCCGCCCTGGGGCAGGTAGCCCAGCGTCTCGCCCAGCACCCGCTGCTTGCTCTGCACCTTGGCCGCGTTGGCGGCCGGGTCGGCGAGGGTGGCGCCGTCGCCGCCGCCGAGCAGGTTGACCCCGGACCAGGAGCGCACGGCCAGGTTCCGCATCGCGAACATCGGCGCGAGCACCGACTTGACCAGGGTCTCCCCGGTCTTGCCGTCGTGCCCGGCGTACGGCAGCCGGACCTGCTCGGCCAGCGCGGTCAGCGCCGGCAGCCGCAGCCCGGTGGACGGGGTGAAGTCGACGTACGGGCAGCCGGCCAGCAGCGCCGCGTACGCGTACAGGGAGCTGGACGGCAGCACCTCGTCGGGACCGGCGAGGGCGGCGCGCAGCGCGTCCGGGTCGGCGTGCCCGGGGTGCGGTGCGGGTGCCGGTTCGGTGGCGGAGACGTTGACGACCACCACCCGGTCCAGCGCGTGCCGCTCCCGGAAGGCGGTGAGGTCGCGGACCACGGCGGCGGCCCGGTCGGCCTGGGTGGCTCCGACCGGCGCGGGGCGCAGCTCCTGCTCGACGGCGGTCAGCTCGTCGGGGAGCGCGGCGACCAGCCGACCGGGGATGACGCCGCTGTCGGCCAACGCCTCGGCCCGCTTGCACAGCGGGGTGGTGGCCAGGTCGTGGCCGCCGAAGACCAGATCGGCGAAGGACGGCAGGGCGGGGCCGCGTAGCTCCGGCAGCTCGGTGACGCAGCCGGTCGGCCCGGCCAGGCCGGCCCGCAGCGCGAGCCCTCCGACGATGCTGGTGGTCGCGACGGAACCGCGCGCACCCACCAACCAGACACCCGTTCGCATGGTGCTCCTTCCCGTTCAGGAGGAACCCTCGTAGAACTAAATATAGGAATATCAGAATATTTCTAGGAAAGATACACCCTGGGT
>NZ_RCVI01000067.1:0-1684 GCF_003667455.1 Micromonospora sp. CV4
ACCCCGGCGAGCACCACCGCCGCCAGCGCGGCGGCGCCGGCCGGCAGTACCGCGAGCCGCCGGGCCCGCAGCGCGCGCAGCGCCCGCTGGCCGCCGGCCTGCGGGTGCAGCAGGTCGACCACCGGGAGCGCGGTCAGGCCGAGCAGCACCGCGACCAGCGCGGCCACCCCGCCCATCGCCATTCCCAGCGCGGGGAAGAGCAGCACCACGGTGGGCAGCAGGATGACCACACCGACCGCTCCGGCGGCGGTCACCGCCACCACCGGCCACGGCCCGGTCTGCCGGGTGCGCAGCGCGAGCAGGCCGCCGAGCGCGCCGGCGAGGGCCGGCAGGGTCGTGAGGTACGCCCCGCCGGGCACCGCCACGGCGAGCAGCACGCCGAGCAGGGCCAGCCAGGCCAGCCCGCCGACGGCGAGCGCGGCCGGCCCGATCCGGCGGCGGGTCAGCGCGTACCAGGTGAACAGGATGGCGGCGGCCAGCGCCAGCACGGACAGCCGGTACCAGATCGGCCGGTACGGGTCGAGCAGTTCGGCGTACCCCGGTCGGATCGCGGTGATCGCCATCCAGAGCAGTTGCGCGGCCAGTGGCGCGGCCACGATCGGCACCAGGGCCAGCCCGAAGCCGGCGGCGAGCCGGCCGGTGCTGGCCCGGCCCCGCCGGAGGGTCAGCCAACCCAGCGCGGCCACCGCGAGCACCGCGAGCAGGGCCAGCGGCAGGGTGAGCCAGCCGGGGTAGCGGACCAGCCCGCCGGGGACCGGGAAGTAGGTGGCGTCGTGCCCGGAGCGCAGGTCGGTCAGGTCGGTGCGACCGAACTCCCGGGCCAGGCCCAGCGCGTTGTCCCCGTGCTGCTGGAGACTGCCGCGGTCCATCGCCGCCGGGGTGTCCAGCGGCGTGTGGTAGATCGCGCCGCCGTCGATGTACGCCGAGTTCAGCCCGACGAACTTCCGGTCCAGGAACGCGGTGAAGTCGGTGTCGTTGGGCAGCGCGCGGTAGATCTCCACCGCGAAGGAGGTGCCGACCGGGTGCGGGGCGGCCCGGCCGAAGACGTCCACCAGCTTCGCGTTGTTCCGGGACGTCTCGAACATGATCACCGGGCCGGTGGAGCCACGCGCCTCCAGGTTGAGCACCACGCCACCGTCGGCGGCCAGCGGGTGACTGGCGGCGAACGCGGACGCGCCGCAGAGGCAGGCCTCCTCGGCGTCGGTCAGCACGAAGACGATGTCGTTGCGGGGCCGGGGACCGGCGGCCAGCGCCCGGGCCACCTCCAGGATCGCCGAGGTGCCGGCGGCGTCGTCGTTGCCACCCGGGCCGGTCTGCACCGAGTCGTAGTGGGCCACCAGGAAGACCCGGCCGGTCGGGTCGGTGCCGGGCAGCCGGGCCACCACGTTGCGGACCCGGGCCAGGGTCGCCCCGCCCGCGGCCCCGCTGAGCTGGCCGGCTTCCGGGGCGACCGTGTCCTGCACGTCGGTCTCCAGGCCCAGGCCGCGTAGCTGCTGCTCGATGTGCGCGCGGACCTGGTCGTTGGCCGGGCTTCCGGCGACGTGCGACCGGGCCGCGATGACCTGGACGTCCTCGTACGCCCGGCCGGCGCTGAACTCGTTGACGGGCGCGTCGGCCGGTGCCGGGGCCGGGGTGCGCAGGTCGAGCAGGCTGCCGGCGCCGACGGCGACCAGCGCGACGAGGG
>NZ_RCVI01000065.1:0-1666 GCF_003667455.1 Micromonospora sp. CV4
GGTGGGGGTGGGGGGTTCGCCGGAGTCGAGGACGGCCTGGGTCCAGCCGCCCTCGATCACGCCGGTGGCGTCCAGCACCGCCCAGTCGACGACGTCGGTCGCCTCGACCACGACCGGGGCGCCGATCCGTACGCTCGGGTCGGTGGCGGCGTCGCTGGCGCTCACCCCGACGATCCGCTCCGGGGTCTCCCACGAGGTGACGCCCGCCCAGACGTACTCCGGGCCGTCGTCGCCGGGCAGGCCGTACTTGACCACCAGTTGCGCCTCGGACGGCAGCTGGCCGGCGACGAACCGGGTCCGGGCATCGTCCAGCGCGGCCCGGGCGGTGGCGACCGCCCGGCTCATCGCGTCGCCGGAGCGGGCGTAGCGCACGTCCGGCTGGATCCCGGAGAACAGCGTCGCGCAGGCGGCGGCGTAGTAGCGCCCGTCCGGACCGGGGTGCCCGGCCGGCGGGCGCAGGCTGAGGAACGAGTCGGCCTCCGGGTCGGTCGCCGGGTCCAGCTCCAGGCGCAGCAGCACCGGGGCGGTCGCGCCGTGCTGCTCCGGGTTGCCGTACGCCACCGCGATGTCGTGCCCGGTGACCGTGGCCAGCACCGGCAACTGCACGAACGCCGGAACCTCCTCGCCGGCGAGCCCGTCGGTCCAGTCCCGCAGCAGCCGACGCGCCGCCCCCGTCATCACCGCGCCCCAGGCCCGGGTGAGGTGGTCGGGCACCCCCTGGGTCTGCAACTCCAGCAGCCCGAAGCGGCGCAGCCCCTTCGTGGTGAACCACAACCCCTCCACGTCCGAGGAGTACGGCACCAGCACCCAGTCCACCAGCCGGATCCGGCCCTGCTCGTCCGGGAGCGAGCGCAGCGCGGTCGCCGGGTCGAGGAACTGCAGGCCGAAGACGTCCACCACATCGCTGTCGACGGACTCCGCCACGGCCGCCGCCACCGCCCGGGCCGCCCACTCGTGCGCGGGCGGCCAGCCCGGCCGGTACTCGGCCTGCACCACCACCAGGTGGGTCGCCGCGGCCAGCCGCGCCAGCTGCGCCTCGGTGGCGCCGAACGCGGTGAGCAGGTCCGGCGGCAGCTCGGGGAACTCGGCGATCGGCCGGGTGTCCACGCTCATCAGCGGGCTGTCCAGCATCTGCCGGGCCAGCCCGTGCACCGGCTCGGCCAGCCGGCCGGTCAGCGCCGCGACCGCGGTCTTCGGGCTGACCTTCGGAAGCCCCGACATCGGCACCAGGTACGTCGCGCTGAGCGACTCCGGGACCGGTACGGGCAGGAAGTCGTCCGTGATGAGCATTCTCGTTCCCCCGGTGGCCGCGCCGGCGCTGTCGAGGCGAACGCTACCCGGCCCGCCTCGCCGGGTTCAGCCGGACAGCACCAGACCCAGGTAGACCAGCGTGGTGACCACCTCGACGGCCGCGCCGAGCACGTCGCCGGTTATGCCGCCGAGCCGGCGTACCACGTGGGTCAGCAGCGGCACCGCGACGGCGAACGCGGCGGCGACGGCCAGCGGCCCCTGCCACGGACGGCCCGGCACCGCGGGCACCGCCAGCAGCACGACGGCGACCGCGCCGACGGTCAACGCCATCGGGCCGACCGTGCCGGCCACCATCGCGCCCAGCCCGTCGGGCCGTGCCGCCGGCACGCCCCGGCGGCAGGCCACCGTCACACCC
>NZ_RCVI01000298.1:0-1651 GCF_003667455.1 Micromonospora sp. CV4
GGCGTCGGCGCCGCGCTGGCCGTCACCGACGACGAGCCGGCGGACACCGCCGGGCCGTCCACCAGCACGCCGCCGCCCGACCGTCCACCCGACGGCGGCGGCCCGGGCGGACCGTTCGACCGCGACCGCGACCGGCGGGTCCCGCCCAGGGGCGGAGGCGCCGTTCCCCCGCCACCGTTTCCCTGTGTCCGCCCGGATGCCGTCGGTGCGCCGGTGCCGGCCGCGTCGGCACCTCGCGGCGAACGGTTCCGACCGCCGCCCGGCTGGGTCTGGCACGCCGACACCAGCGGCTTCCGGGTCTCCGTGCCCGCGACCTGGCATTACTCGCGCGACGGCGCGGTGGCCTGCTTCCAGGACCCGGCGACCGGCCGGACGTTCAGCGTCGCCGAGGGCGGCGCCACCGATCCGCTGGCCCGGCTGAAGGCGCTCCGCGACGCCGCGGCCAGAGCCGGGGCACTACCGGGGTACGACGAGGTCCGGCTCGCCGCGGGCGGCGGCGGGGCGGAGTGGGAGTCCCGGTGGTCGGCGCCCCACGACGTCCGGCTGCACGCCCGACAACAGGTCGCCGGCACACCCGTCGGGAGCGCCCGCTGGACGCTGGGCTGGATCACCGACGACCGGGACTGGGCGGCAGCCGCCGCCGACTGGACGACGGTGCGAACAAGTTTCCGACCACCCCCCTGACCTGCACGTCAGGTCCGACTCGGACCGCCGTCCGGCGTGGATCGAGGCCACTCAGTGGATGAGGAAAGCCGTACCGGTGGCTATCGTGTAACACGGGGTGACCGAGGGGGAGCGACTGTGCAGCAGTTGCTGATCGCGGGTCGGTACCGGCTGCTCGACCTGGTCGGCACCGGCGGCATGGGCCGGGTGTGGCTGGCCCGCGACGAGATGTTGCACCGTGACGTCGCGGTGAAGGAGGTCGTGCCACCGTCCTGGCTGGCTGAGACCGAGCGAGCCGAGCTGCGACTGCGGACGCTGCGTGAAGCGCGTACGGCGGCCCGGCTCAACCACTCCAACGTGGTCCGCATCTACGACGTGGTGCACGACCGGGACAGCCCCTGGATCGTGATGGAGTACGTGCCGTCCCGGTCGGTGCAGCAGATCATCGGCGCGGAGGGGCCGCTGAGCCCGCAGCGCACCGCCCGGATCGGGCTGGCCGTGCTCGCCGCGCTGCGGGCCGCGCACACCGCGGGTGTGCTCCACCGTGACGTGAAGCCGCACAACGTGCTGGTCGCCGACGACGGTCGGGTGGTGCTCACCGACTTCGGGCTGGCCACGTTCGACGGTGGCGACGGGGCGATGACCGGGCCGGGCACCGTGCTCGGCTCGCCGCAGTTCGTCGCCCCGGAACGCGCCCGCGAAGGGGTGTCGAACCCCCGCACCGACCTGTGGTCGCTGGGCGCGACGCTCTACGCGATGGTGGAGGGGCGTTCGCCGTACGCCCGCTCCAGCGCGATGGCGACGCTCAGCGCCCTGGCCACCGAACCGCCGGACCCGATGCGCCGGGCCGGGCCGTTGCGCCCCGTGCTCAACGGACTGTTGCAGCGCGACCCCTGGCGGCGGTTGACCGCCGCCGAGGCGGAGCCGCTGCTGCGGAGCGCGGCGGCCGGCGGTGACCAGCCCACCTGGCCGGCCCGCTCCGCGGCGG
>NZ_RCVI01000291.1:0-44523 GCF_003667455.1 Micromonospora sp. CV4
GGGCTGGGCTGGTTGGCCGGTGACCGGCGCCTGCCCCTGGCGCTGCGCCTCGCGAAGGTGTGTCCGCAGCGTCGTTAGGATCTCGTCGTAGTGTTCCGGCCAGGTGGCCAGCCGGCCCAGTTCGGGCCGGAACGTGAACGGCCGGAAGAGGTCGCCGCGCTGCAGCGGTGTCTGGATCGAGACGCCGTCGGTCCGTTCGATGACGATCGCCGACCGGCCCATGTCGAGACCCGCGATGGTGGCGACGCCACTGTGGATGTCCGCGACCGACGCCCAGGGCACCGTCGTTGTCCGCAGCAGGGATCGGGACCGGACGCCAGCAGCACTGACGTAGACCCCGAGCATGGCCTGCCGTGCCGTGACGGCGGTGACAACGGCGAGCCACATCCCGAAGAGGATCGCCAACGGCGTCGGCATCTGCTCGTGCATGGGCGTGATCACGAAGAGGGTGGCGAAGCCAACCACCCCGAACAGCCCCAGTACCGCGAAGCCGGTCGCCGCGTCGAGTGCGTACGGCCGTTGCCATCTGCGCATGCCGCCATGGTGACCGGCGGCGTCCACCGCGACACCGGGGAAGATCGACGAGGTGGACGCGGGGCAGCACCACGTTGAACAGGCCACGCGGGGCCACGGGCCGAAACGCCCGTGACCCCGCGCGGGGAACTACCTAGAGACGCGCCGCGCCAGCCGCGACGGCCTCCTGCGTGGCCGACGCGCGGCGAGCCTCGGCCCGCTGCTCTCCGGCGTCCTCCCGGTCAGCGACGGCCGCCCGGGCCATCCGGGACGTGCCCGCAGCCGCCTGGTCACCGGTCACGCCGCCGCGGATCCGGTTGTTGTCGGCCACCTGGGCGACCGGGTTGTTGGAGGTCAGGGTCAACCTGCCGTCGATGATGTTGTCGTCGACGGTGACGCCGCCGGTGGTGTTCGTGACGCTGACGTCCCGGCCCCAGTAGCCCCCGGAGGCGCAACTGTCGAGGGTGCCGTTCGGGCCGAGCTGGACAGCGCCCAGGTTGCCCGCGAAGGTCGCCAGGCCGCGGACCGCGCTGCCGCACACGACGCTGCCGGTGGCGCTGTTCAGCACGGACAGCGTGCCGTCGACGAACGAGTCGTGCACATCGGTGTAGTACGTGCCGGTGGTGCTGAGGTTGCGCTCCACCTGGGTGCCGCGGTCGAGCCGGACCTCACCGGCGCCGGCGTTGACGGTCCCGACGATCGTGGACTGCTCGACGAACAGGAAACTGTCGATGGTCGCGGCGCCCTTCGGCCGCACGGTCACGTTGCCGGTCTGGGCGTCTCGCAGGAAGGCGCCGTAGCCGCCGGCGGCCAGCACCACCTGACCGGCGATCGTCGTGTCGGTGGCGTCCAGGTAGCCGTCCGCGGCGACGCGTACCTCGCCGCTGACGGTGCCACCGATGACCACCAGGTTGCCGCCGGCGGCGACGGTGACGTTGCCGGTGATCGTGGTGCCGGTCAGGGCGCAGGACTCACCGGCCGGCACGTACAGGTCGTTGGGCACCGTCACCGCACCGCCGGTGCCGATGCAGTGGGTGACCAGGTCGGCGTGCGCGCTGGGCGCCACCGCCAGCACCGAGGCGGTGATGACGGCACTCACGGTGGCCAGCTTGGCGACGGTACGTCTGGGCATCGCTGTACTCCCTGTCGATGAGGTTCGGTGACTCATGCGCCGACGTCCGATCGGGCTGCGGCCCGGACGATGGCGCCCTGCTGCCGCAGGGTGAGGGTGCCGCCGGCCACCAGGGTCGCGGTGACCGCTTCGACGTGCCGGACGAAGTCGGCGTGCCCGGGGTAGGCGGCGTCTTCGTCGATCAGGTCGTTGATGGTGCAGCCGTTGCCGGTGTCGACGTTGGCGACGCCGGTGTCGTCACCGTCGATGATCACCCTGGCCCGGGTGTCCGAGTCGGGGCAGGCGTCGGTGCCGTCCGCCACCACCGTGAACGTGGTCGACTGCTCCGCGGCGGCGTTCCCGGCGACGTCCGTCGCCCGGTAGCGCAGGGTGTGCGCCCCGGTGGCACGGACGGAGACGGGATTGGCGTACGCGGTCCAGGCGCCCGTGTCGAGCGCGTACTCGACGGAGGCGACACCTGAGTCGTCGTCGGTCGCCGTGATGGTCACGGTCGCACCGCCCACGTACGCGCCGTCGTCGTTCTGCTCGCCGGTGACCGTGGCGGACACCGTGGGCGGGGTGGTGTCCTCGGCCTGCGGCTCGACCACGGTGAAGTGGGCCATCTGCTCGGCCGACGTGTTCCCGGCGACGTCGGTCGCCCGGTAGTGCAGCATGTGCATGCCGACGTCGTCGACCACGACCGGTTCGGAGTACGCGGTGAAGGCCGCCCCGTCCAACGAGTACTCGATCGTGGCGACGCCGGACTGCGCGTCGGTGGCGGCCAGCGTGGCGGTGGCCGTACCGATGTAGTTGCCGTCGCCGTCCTGATCGCCGGCAAGGTCGGCCGTCACCACCGGTGGGGTGGTGTCCTCCTGGCTCGGCTCGACGATCCGGAACGACACCGAGCCGACCTCGCTGGTGTTGCCGGCCTGGTCGGTGGCCCGGAACTGCACCGAGTGGTCGCCGATCGCGGTGACCGGCACGGGCTGTCTGTACGGCAGGAAGCTGGTGTCGTCGATCTGGTACTCGACGGTCTCCACGCCCGATCCGGCGTCGGTGGCCGTGACGGTCACCGTGGCCGTACCGATGTAGTTGCCGTCCTGGTCGCGGTCGCCGGCCACCGTGGCGGAGACTGCCGGCGGTGTGGTGTCGTCGCCTCCACCGCCGTCGGTGACCACCAGCTCGCCGACCATCTGGCTGTGGCCGGGGATGGAGCAGAAGTAGCGGTACCTGCCCGGCGTCAGGGTCACCGTCGCCTGGTGCCGTCCGTTGTTCACGTCGAACGGGTTGGCCAGGATGTTCAGCGTGACGTCGTGGTTGTAGCCGTCGGTGGTGGTGTCGAAGGTCAGCGTGTGCGGCATCCCGGTGGTGTTGCCGGTGGCCGCGCTGTTCTCCCAGATGATCGTGGTCGCACCGGCGACCGCCGTGGTCGGCGCGGACTTGTAGCGGGTGATGTCGTCGTCGGCGGTCCAGGTCAGCACCTGGTCCGCGACGCTCGGTGCGGCGGAGGCGGGCGCGCCGGCAAACGGGGTCACCGTGAGCAGGAGCGCCGCCAGCGCAGCCGTCAGTCGTCGGATCATGGTTTCTCCTAGAGCTCGCGCACGCGGATGTTGCGGAACTCGATCAGATCGTTGTCGCCGTGGTTCTGAAGTCCGATGAAGCCGCTGAGGAACTGCCGCAGATCGGTCGGCGGGTCACCGGCGCGCGAGGACTGCTTGCCCGGCGTGTTGTCGAACTCGTTGATCACCACGCCGTTGCGGATCATCGTGTAGTGCTGCCCGACCACGCGGATCTCGTAGTCGTTCCACTGGTCCTTCGGGGTGACGCCGGCCTGGGCGAGCGGCACCGGGTCGAAGTTGTAGACCGAGCCGGTCTTCTGCGGCTCGCCGGTCTCACCGTCGTAGATCTGGATCTCGTGGCCGCAGTAGATCGCCACCCAGGCCGGTGAGGTCCGGGCGGACCCGACCGTGCCGCAGCTGCCCGCCGGGCGCTGCTCCAGGGGGATCCGCGGGTCCGGGAACCGGGTGAAGACGCCGCTGTTGGCCCGGCCGGTGCCCGGCGCGATGTCGCGGAACTGCACCTTCAGCGAGAAGTCGGCGAGTTCCTTCGTGTGCCAGAGCATGCCCAGGCCGCCGCTGGAGCGCAGCGAGCCGTCCGGCTGGATGCCGAACGATCCGGACGGCGCCTGCTGCCAGCCGAGCAGCGACTCGGCGGTGCCGTCGAAGAGCGGCTCGTACCCGGTGCGACCATCCCGGCCGATGTCGGACGCGGCGGCCAGGCGGGTCAGCGTGCCGGCTTCGCGGGCGGAGAGCAGGCCGTCGTCCTGGAGCGTGTCGGTCACCGCGGTCACGTGCCGGACGAAGCTGTTGTGGTCGGCCCAGGTGCTCTCGTCGTCGATCAGGTCGTTGCTGGTGCAGCCCTGCCCGACCGTGCGGCTGGGCACCTTGGTGTCCGTGTCCCCGAGCCACACGGTGGCCCGGTTGTCCGGCACCGCGCAGCCCACCGTGACCGTGGTCTGCACCGTCGCCGTCTCCCCGTCGGCGTACGTGACGGTGAGCTTCGCGGTGTAGGTGCCGACCCGGGCGTACGTGTGCCGAGGGTTCGCCTCGGTCGACGTGGCGCCGTCGCCGAACTCCCACCGGTAGCTGACGCCACCGGATCGGGAACCGTTGAAGGCCATGGTCAGGGGCTTGTTCTGCACGGCGACCGAGCTGGCGGCCGGCGCCGGGGTCGGTGCGCCGCCGGTGTAGGTGATCCGGATCAGCTTCTGGTTGGGGTGCAGGCTGAAGAAGCCGCCTCCGTAGTCCAGCAGGTAGAGCGCGCCGTCCGGCCCGAACTTGGCGTCCATCCAGCTCTGCAGCCGGGCGTCGCCGTTGCCGCCGGGGATGATGGCCCGCAGCGACTCGGCGAACACCGGCGGGGCCGCGGTGGGCACGCCCGCCGGGTCGACGGTGACCGCGATGCGGTTGTTCGGGTTCGACTGGTCACCGATGAGCCACTTGCCGTCCCAGTGCGCCGGCCACGCCACACCGCTGTTCGTGTCGACCAGATCGCGGTGGTAGGTCGGCCCGGACATGATGGCCTGGCCGCCGCCGCGCAGGTACGGCTGGGTGTAGGTGGCGTCGGCGGCGACATAGGTCGGGAGGTCGCTGCCGTCCGTCCGCTCCGGGAACACCGGGCCGCCGCCGTCCGGCGAGTACCAGATCATGTTGTCCCGGGCCGGCGGGATGTCCGCCAGGCCGGTGTTGCGCGGCGACTCGTTCTTCAGGTTGTCGCAGTCGTACCAGCCGGTCAGCACGGTCGCGTCGGTGCTGCTGCGGTCCCGGTACGGCTGCCGGTTGCCCATGCAGTACGGCCAGCCATGGTTGCCGGCCGAGGTGATGATGGTGGCCGTCTCGTACTTGGCCGGGCCCAGCGTCGGGCTGGGTGACGAGGCGTCGGGCCCCACCCAGCCGGCCGTCAGCCACTGGTGCTTCGGGTCGATCTGAAGGCGGGCGATGTTCCGTACGCCCATCACGTAGATCTCCGGTCGGGTCTTCTCGGTGCCCGGCGGGAACAGGTTGCCCTCCGGAATGGTGTACGTGCCGTCGGGCTCCGGGTGAATTCGGATGATCTTGCCGGCGAGGTCGTTGGTGTTGCCCGACGTGCGGCGGGCGTCCTGGAACGAGATCCCCTGGTACTCCTGGGTCCAGTTGTTGCCGGAGTAGCCCTGCGATCCTTCGGAGGAGTTGTTGTCACCCGACCCGACGTACAGGTTGCCCTTGGCGTCGAACGCCATGCCGCCGCCGGCGTGGCAGCAGCTGTGGATCTGCACCGGGAACTTCAGCAGGTCCTTGCGGGTGGCCTGGTCGATGGTCTGGGCTTCGCGGTCGTAGGTGAACCGGGAGACGGTCCGCTGCCCGACCCGCTGCACCCGGTCGATCGACTCGTGCGGCATCCAGTAGACGTAGAGCCAGCCGTTCTCGGCGAACTTCGGGTCCGGCACGATGCCGAGCAGACCCTCCTCGTTCTTCACCAGTTCCGAGCCGCTGCCCCGGTTGCCCATCACCTCCAGGGTGGTGAGCAGCTTGGCCTGCTTGGTGCGCGGGTCCCACGAGTGGATGGTGCCGCAGCCCAGGCCGACGTTCGGGTTGTTCCAGTCCGCGACGGGGCCGCTCGGGCAGGCCGCCTTGCCGACGTAGAAGACCGTGCCGTCCGGCGCGATCGTCAGGCCGTGCGGCTCGCCGATCTGGTCCAGCTGCCCGGTCTGGTTGGCCGCGGTCAGCCGCTCCACCTTGTAGTTCGCGGCGATCGTCGCCTGGCAGTCACCGCGCTCCAGGCCGGTGGTCCACTTGAGCGCGCCGGTCAGGTGCGTGCGGAACGCGGCCTCGCCGTAGCTGCCCTCGGTGTGGCCCATGCCGGTGTAGAACGACCGGCCGCCGTCGTAGTCCCGGCACCAGGACACCGGGTGGAACGGCCCGTTGGCGCCCGGTCCCGGGTTGTAGTGCCGCTCCTCGACCTGCGCGACGGTGTGCACCGTGCCGATCGGGTTCGGGTCCCAGTTCTCCCAGCGGTCCGAGCGGGTGAGCGTCATCGGCAGCGACGCCGTGGCCGGGTGGTTCCGGTCCAGGATGTTGACGACCGCCCGGTTCACCGCGGGCGGCTCCGGTGGCGCGGTGCTGCCGGTGAACAGGCGCAGGTCGGCGAGCTGGGTCAGCGGTTCGCCGCTGTTCGCCGTGATGTTCAGCCGGAAGTGCTTGAACTCCTGCGGCGTGGCGATGTCGAACCGGCGGGTCTGGAACCGCTCCGCGAAGGTCTGGCCGGTGCGCCGGTCCAGGTCGGACCAGTTCTGGCCGTCCGTGGAGCCCTGCAGGGTCCAGTCCTTCGGGTCCCGGCCGGAGGAGTCGTTGGCCGAGGTCAGCGCGTACCCGGTGATCCGCTTGGCGGCGCTCAGCTCGTACGCCACCCAGGCCGTCGGGGTGCGGACGAGCCACTTGGTGCCGGAGTCGCCGTCGGTCAGCTTCTCCTTGGTCTCGTTCGGCGGGTTCTCGCCGCTGGCGGTCACCCGGGCCACCGGCTCGGCCACCGGGATGGCGCCCGCCGGGCGGGTGCCGATCAGACCGGTGAACCAGGCGGAGTCGACCTGCGCGCGGGCCGCGTCGGCGATGCCGACGAAACCGCCGCCGGACTTCATGTAGCTCTGCAGCGCGGCTTCCTGGTCACGGTTGAGCGCGGCGCCCGTCGCGGAGAGGAAAACCACGCTGCGGTACGCGGACAGCCCGGCCGTGGTGAAGACGGCCGGGTCCGTGGTAGCGGTGACAACGATGTCATTGTCTGCGCCAAGATCCTTGATCGCTTCCGCGGCGCGGGCGACCGGGTCCTGCTGCTCCGCCACCGGCCCGTGGAAGACGAGGACCGCCGTCCTGTCCTCCTGCGCCGCCTTCGGCGCGGGTGCCGCCTGCGGTGCGGCCGCTGCCGGTGTGCCCGGCAGCATCATCGCGATGACCGCTGCCGCGGCGAGGGTTCGTCGTAGTTGTCTTGTCATCCCCGTCCCCACTTTCGATTCGCTCAGCTGCTGTGCGTGTGGGTGTGGCCCTGGAATCTGTGGATGGCCTCTTCCGCGCCCGGCGGCATGCTGCCGTCGGCGTTGCGCACCAGGAAGATCCCGGCCATGCCGCCGTCGGAGTGGGACTGCACGTGGCAGTGGTACATCCACGCGCCGGGCCCGACGCCCTCCCCGGCGAGCACCTGGAACCCGAACGAGCTGCCCGGGTTGAGGTCCTTGTTGTCGATCACGAGGCTGGGGTCGGCCGGGCCCTCGAGCATCCCGGTGCGGTTGTCCGCCCAGCGGTGCGCGTGCAGGTGGAAGGTGTGGAAGGTGCCGCCGTGCCCGATGGCGAGCCACTCCACCCGCTGGCCCAGGTTCGCCTCGAACATCGGCGTGTCGGGCGCCATCCGGTTGTTGATCATCATGTCGTTGAACACGACCGTGTACTGCTTCTCCGGCAGGATGTCGCCGCGACGCCGCACGATCAGCGCGCCGTACAGCCCCTTGGCCACCCCGGCGGTGCCGTGGTCGGTGCCCATCGCGTGGTCGTGGTAGTGCCAGTAGCCGGCGCTGCCCGGCATGAAGCGCCGACCGGACGCGAGGAACATCTCCCGCGAGCGCCACACGTACGTCCGGGTCTCGCCCGGATTGTTGAACGAGGCGTTGAGGGGGCTGCCGTCCGAGTCGGTGCTGTAGTCCACCCCGTGTGGATGGATGGACAGCCGCTGGCTGGTGGTGTTGACCAGGGTGATCTCCAGGGTGTCGCCCTCGTAGATCTCCAGCACCGGCCCGGGCACGGTGGCCTGGCCGGGCGCCAGGCCGTACCCGAACAGCCCGCCGGGCAGCTGTTCGGCGTAGATGGTGACCTTCTTGGTGATGCCGGCCACGGCCTGGGCCGGACTGCCGCTGAAGGGGACGCCGACCGTGGAGGCGGTCACGCCGACAGCGCCGGCGGCCAGCACTCCGGTGGCCATCAGGGATCTGCGGGACAGGGGGCGTTGGGAGCCGACGGGATTGTTGTCCATGAGACTCCGTTCTCGACCGGGTCAAGCCGCGACAGGGCAGAGTGCGACGACCGTCGAGCAACGGAGGGACGGCCCGCGAGCTCATGAGTCGCCGCGACTTTGCTCGGAAGACTCAGAACTTTCGACTGATGACATCAATCTATGTATCGATTCGACGAAAGTAAAGATCCTTCGATGGAAATGCTGCTGCCGGCGACGGTTGCCGCCCGCTGACCAGCACTTCTGCCGCCTGCCCCTCGGCGGCGGCGGATGACGACGATGCCCCCGTCCGGCCGGACGGGGGCATCGTCAGGACGCGCGGCGCGGGCCCGTGGGGACGTTCGGGGATGACCGGATCAGGCCACGGATCGTCGCGACCGCGCCTCGTGCTCGGCGGTCGCCGGCACCTGCTCGGCGGCCGGTCCGGCCACCGCCGGCGACCGGCGCCGCCGGCGGTGCCCCGCCTCGCCCAGGAGGCTGGCCAGGACGACCACCGCCCCGACAAGGAGGACCAGCCAGAACCACCGCGAGGCGTCCCACCGCGTCGACCCCGGCCCGGCGAACGGCTGCACGTCGTCCGGCAGCAGGGTCACGGCCGTCGTCGCGAGCAGCAGGCCGGGCATGGCCGCCAGCCCGCCGTGGGTGGGGGCGGAGACCCGGACCGCGACCGCCGCGAATGCCAGGGTCGTCACCAGAAGGGCCGTCGCCTCCAGAGCGAGACCCCCGACCGGCAGGTACGGCCGGGCCTCCGCCGGCACCGCCGCCCGGCAGAGCAGCAGCGCACCGAGCCAGACCGCCACCAGGGGAAGGGCGGACAGCGCGATCCGCGTCAGGCGGACCAGGAGGTTGGACGTGGGGGTCACCTGCGTCGTCGGGCTGGCCGGGTCGTCCAGTGCGAAGGCCACGCCGAGCGCCACGGTCACCGACACCACCCTGATCAGGGTGACCGCGTACGGGATCTCCATCCGGTAGGAGACCGCCAGCGGCAGCACGGCGAGCACGAGGGCCAGCACGCCGCAGAGCACCGGCGGAGCCTTCCGGCTCGCCCGGAACACGTGGGGCAGCAACGCCCGCACCGTCGTCAGCATCGGGCGCCCTCGGCCGCTGGGCCCAGCACCCGCGTGCCCAGCAGGCTCGCCGCCCGCTCGGTGCCGGTCTCCGGCCGGGTCAGTTCGGCCCAGTTGGCGATCACCTGCTGAGCAACCTGGTCTGCCGGCCTGTCCAGCAGCGACCTGACCACCGAGACCTCCTGCCGACCGATCGACAGCCCGAGCGACGAGTCCAGCAGCGGAAGGACCACGCTGCCGCCGGTCCGCGGCAACAGGCTGCGCAGCGCCGCGGTCGTCTCCTCGGTCGCCGTGGCGGCGAGCCACAGCACCAGCACCGCACGGGATCGGCAGACGGACAGGGCCGAGGCCTCGGTCGGCGGCTCGCCGGTGACCACCCGCGCGGCGAAGTGCCCGGCGAAGCTGAGCATCGCGTCCCCGCCGATCTGGTCCGTGCCCCACTTCGTGCCGACCGGCACCGCGCCCGGCGTACCGGCCCGCGCGTCGTCCGCCGCCCAGACGGCGAGCGGCGGCGAGATGCTGACCGAACTGGTGGTGGCGCCGAACAGGAGGCGCTGCCGGACGACGTACCGGTCGGCGGCCCTGTCGGGAGGAGTGTGCCCGAGCATTCCGCCGACCAGCGTCGACCACTGGTCGATACGGCCCTCGAAGTCGCGGAAGGCGCAGTAGGTGACCCTGCCCACCGTCCGACACGTCTGCTGCGCCGAAGGCTCCCGTTCGGCGACCGACCGCCGGGCGGCCACGTCCCCGGGCACCGTGACCGACTGCCCCGCCCCGGCGACCACGGCCAGCACCGTGGTGACTCCCACCGCCGTCACCCCGATCCGCCGGTCGACGCCGCTGCGGGCCAGGGCCACCGCGCAGCACACCGCGGCGCAGGCGGCCAGGTAGACCAGGTGGGCCGTCACGGGCCGGTGCATGAGGTCCGCCGGCAGGGGCGGTTCGAACTCGTCCTCGATCGCGACGAGACCCCACCACTTGAGCATCGGCCGGCCCAGCGTGACCGCGCCCACGAGCGTGAAGATCGCCATGCCGAGGATCACCAGGGGGCCGACGGCGACCATCGAGGTCAGCCTTCCCACGGCGACGCCGGCGACCCCGGCGAGCAGGACGATCAGTGGCCCGGTGACCAGCTCCAGCAGGGACGGTCGCCCGACCGCTCCGGGCGCGGCGGCGAGGTGGGCGACACGTGCGCCGACGAGGAGCCCGCTGAGCATCGCCAACGGCAGCGGCGCGAGAAGCTGCGCGAGGGTACGCCGCCACGGCGCCAGCGCGAGCAGGTCGGTGACCGCGGCGACGCCGGACCGCTGCGCCCGGGTGAGGGCCAGGTTGCTCGCGATGAACGCCCCGGCGGCGACCAGCAGCAGCGGCACCTGGGAGTACCGGTCCTCGTCCTGGAGGACGGGGTAGCGGTGCGCGAGGCCGCCGGTGCCCCACTCGTATGCCCACAGGGCGAGGTAGAGGAGGAGGCCGGTCAGCACCGCCGGATGACGCAGCAGCCGGACGGCCTCGATCCGGAAGAGAGCGCTGACCGCGCCACGGGGGCGGGGCGTCACCGGCGGCCGCGAGGTGGGCGCCGGCGCCAGGCTGGTCCCGGTCACGCCGCGACCTCCGTGGCGGCGGACGGGTCGAGCAGCAGCAGGTAACCGTCTTCGAGGGTGGCGGGGACGAGGTCGGCAGCCGCGGGAGGGACGCCGATGTTGCGGACCGTGCCCACTCCGGTGCGCCAGGCCGCCACCGCCTGCGGACTGCGTTCGGCGCTGTGCCAGACCCGGTTCTCGGCCAGCGCCGTCAACTGTGGGGGTGGGCCGTCGAAGCGGACGACGCCCCGGTCCAGCACGATCACCCGGTGGCACAGGGCCGAG
Organism: Micromonospora sp. CV4; assembly: GCF_003667455.1. Taxonomy (NCBI): domain Bacteria; kingdom Bacillati; phylum Actinomycetota; class Actinomycetes; order Micromonosporales; family Micromonosporaceae; genus Micromonospora; species Micromonospora sp. CV4. The sequence continues at coordinate 11,088 of NZ_RCVI01000291.1, forward strand.
ACGTCCTCGGTCTGATGGGTGGAGAGCAGGACGACCCGGCCCTCGCCGAGATCCGCGATCAGCTCACGGAACCGGAGGCGCTGTTCGGGGTCGAGCCCGACGGTCGGCTCGTCGAGGATGAGCACGCGCGGATCGCCCACGATGGCGGCGGCGAGGGCCACGCGCTGCCGCATCCCGCCGGACAGCGCCTTGATCCGCTTGCCCCGGTCGTCGCTGAGGCCGACCGCCGCCAGCACCCGGAGGGTCTCGTCCCGGCGCTGCCGGCGATCGGTGATCTCCTTGAGGATCGCGACGTAGTCGATGAACTCGTACGCGGTGAAGTTCGGGAAGAAGCCCGGCTGCTGCGGCAGGTAACCCATCCGCCTGCGGGTCGCCAGCCGGCCGGCGGTCGTGAGCGGATCGGTGTCGAGGATCCGCACGGTGCCCGCATCCGGCGGCATCGCGGTGGCGAGAATCCGCAACAGCGACGTCTTGCCCGCGCCGTTCGGCCCGAGCAGCCCGGTCACCCCCTCGCCGGCGGTGAACGAGACCCCGGCGAGAGCCGTGTGCCGCCGGTACCGCAGGGTCAGCCCGTCAACGGCGACGAGCTGCCCCGGCGTCGTTTCCGCGGGATGCGACATTCGGGTCCTCCGAGCTGGTCAGGGGGTCAGGACGACGGTGGGCTGTTGGTCGAATCGGCGGCGGGCCAGCGCCAGACCGACGGCCGCGGCCACGGCCACCACGCTCACCGCCGCCTGACCGGTGGCGGTGAGCAGGAGCGACCGGCCGTCGGCGAAGTGGGTCGTGGCGAAGAGCAGGGCCAGCCAGCCGGCGCCGGTCACCGCGGCGGCCACGACCGGGTCGAGCCGCGCGGTCATCGCCAGGGTGACCAGCGTCAGCGCGAGCATCGGAAGCAGCCAGGCGAGGGTCGCGGGACCGCTGCGGGGCAGCACCAGGCTGGCGGCCGCGGCCAGGCCGGCCGCCACCCCCAGGACCGCGGCGGTACGCAGAAGCGCGAGCCGCAGCCCGTGCACGGGCGCCACCAGGGTGATCTCGTACGTCGGGTCGAACCGGCGTCCGAAGGAGACGGCGACGCCGAGCACCGGAAGCATGGGCGAGATCGCGAGCAGGAGCAGCGACGGGGAGTCCAGCGGCGACAACCGGGCCACGAGGGCGGCGGTGAAGAGCACGAGCCCCGCCGCGATGGTCCAGGATCGGCGCAGCGCGGGGGTGGCGGCGACCAGCCGGGCGGTCTCCGGGGACACCCCGCACCAGATCAGGGCCCGCTCCGCGGGGCCGCGGCGCGGCTCGTCGAGGGTTTCGTCGATGGCCGACCACAGCCGCTCGTAGCGGGTCGGCGGCGACAGCCGGGTCAGCTCCTGCCGGCATTCGGGGCATCCGTCGACGTGCCCCTCGACGCCGGCCAGGGCGGCGGCGGGCAGGTGGCCGTCGACGTACTCCCGCAGCACCTCGGCGGCGACGTGCCCGCCCGGCGGGGTCGCCGCGTCCCGCAGGTCACGCCCTCGGTCGCCCGGCCTGGTCATGCCAGCTCCGCACGTAGCCGTCGACGGGCCCGCTGCACGCGGGTCTTGACCGTTCCGACCGGCACCCCGAGAAGCCGCGCGGCCTCCTCCATGGTCAGGCCGTCCACCGCGGTGACCCGGAGGGCGGTCTGCTGGTCGACCGGGAGCCGGGACAACGCCTGCGCCGGCTCTCCGCAGCCGAGTGCGTCGAGGATGGAGTCCTCCGCCGACGGCTCGTGCGGGAGGCGCTGGCCGAAGAGCCGGCGTTGCAGCCGGGCGCGCAGCCCGGCGCCTCGCTGGAGGTCGACCAGACGCCGGTACCCGATCCGCCAGAGCCACCCGGCGACGTCATCGACGTCGTCGCGGGGCGGTCGGCTCCAGATCGAGACGAAGACGTCCTGGATCACGTCGTCGATGACCGCGCCGTCCGCGCAGCGGTGACCGAGGCGGGCGGCGAGCCACGGGGCGTACCTGCGGTACAGCTCGGCGCAGGCGTGCCGGTCGCGCTCGGCGATGCCACGCACGAGGTGCGCATCGCTGGGCGGCTCCCGCCGGTCTGCCATCACATACCCCTCGTCGTTCGCCATGGCCGACATGGTTCGGTCCGTCAGTGTGACACCGATCACATAAATTCGTCGACGATCTCCCCGGCTTTCGTTTCGTTCACCTTGCCCACCTTTCCCTGGTCAGTTGTCGGTCAGCTTTCAGTCAGCGACGCGATCCGCCGATCAGAGGATCATGCAAAGTGAATCAGAATATTGTCCACGCTGAAAGTTTCATTGCTGCGCATCGATTAAACACGTACTTTCCGAGGGTCTGTCACACGGGGTGGCAGGCGAACGGGAGGAGTGCTCGTGAGAGTCCGAGCCAGAGGCAGAAAAGCGGCGGCCGTCGGCGCTGTCGCGGCAGGCCTGATCGCGACCGTCGGAGCGGCGCCGGCCTACGCCGGCAATGCTCCAAGCTGTGTCGCGGTCTGGGTGTCGCAGGGAACGGTCACGCAGACCGGCTACGCGCGCAACGACTGCGGCTCCAACGTCCGCATCAAGATCTCCTGGAACTTCGGGGCCGACGGAGCCTGCTGGACCGTCGAACCGGGCTACCAGATCTCGTCGAAGGTGGCCCGGGTTCCCCGGGTCTTCAACGGCGCGGACAACTGCTGATCCGGCACTTCCAGGAGCCTTCGGTCGGCGGTCGAGCCGCCGACCGAAGGCTCCACCCGTTGTGCCCGCACCGGCCGGGGAGCGCTTCCGCACACCGTTTCCCATCTCAGCCGGAGTAACGACCAGTCGCGTTCGCGGAATGGCGCTGGCAGCCCGAGCGGCCGAAGGACAAAGGATTTGGGGCGTCATCGGCGATCTGCCGTTCCCATACCTTCGCAGCCGATATGTTCCCGGGGTGGACACACCACTGCGGGAACCGACCTTCTGGATCCTCACCGCTCTCGCCGGCCCGCCACTGCACGGCTACGGGATCATCCGTGCGGTGGCTGCCCTGTCCGGCGGCCGGCTCGCCATGCGGCCCGGCACCCTGTACGGCGCGCTCGACCGGTTGGTGGACGCGGGCCTCATCGAGGCCGACCGCGAGGAGGTCGTCGACGGTCGCCTGCGTCGCTACTACCACCTCTCCGCCACGGGCAACGCCACCCTGGCCGCTGAGACCGAGCGCCTGCGGCGCAACGTGGAGGCCGCGACCGCCCGCCTGGGCAACCTGACGCCCGCCGCCCGGCCCGTCGCTCCGCGCCCCGCGGGAGGACTGGCATGAGAGACCTGGAACGCCGGTACCGGCACCTGCTCCGGGCCTACCCTGCCGGCTACCGCCAGGCACGCGGCGCCGAAATCGTCGGCACGTATCTCGACCTGGCCGGGCCCGATCGCCGCTGGCCGTCGATCCTCGAAGTGGCGGACGTGGTGGCCGGTGGTGGTCGAGAGCGCCTACGCGCCGCCGGCGCTGCCGATCTCGTACCCGGCGTACGCCTCGCCGGTCTCCTCAGCTACCTCACCGCGACCGCGCTCGCCGGCTTCTGGGCCACCGCCGAGGTGGTCACCACCTCGGGTGTGTGGGGCTCGCCGGCGTTCGGTCCGTTCGCCACGACCGGCATCGTCATCTGGGCCGGTTGGCTGCTGGCCGCCGTCGCGTACGCCGTCGGGCCGGCCCGGTGGGTCCGCGCCGCCATCGGGCTGGCGCTGCTGCTCACCGCCGCCGTGGTGCCCGTCGCCGCCCTGTTCGAGCTGCCCCGTCCGTACCTGTTCGTCCTGCTTCCCCAGGCGACGCTGGGCGTCCTGGCGCTGGCAGGTCCCTCGCGCACGGCGCGACGGCAACGCCTCGTACCCCTGGCGATCGCGCTGGCCGCGGCCCTCATCGCCGTCGGGGTCCTGTCCGGGGAGAGCGCGTGGTTCTACCGCTTCAGCTACGGGGGCGCGTTCCTCCCGGAGGCCGGCGCGGCCCTCCTGTTGACCGCCGTGCTGGCCGCGACCGTCCTGTCCCTGCGCGGCGACGCCCGCGGGCTGTGGGCCTTGCTCGTCCTCCTCACCCCGATCGGACTACTCGCGCTGTACCCGCTGACGGAGAACATCGCCCCCGTCGTCGGGGCTGGTTACGCCGACTTCCGCGTCATCACCGGTACGACCGCCGCCACCTTCGTCCTGGGTGGAGTGACCCTGGCCGCGGCGCTCGCAATCCGGGCACGCTCCAGCGCAGCGGCCGACACTCCGGCGTCACCCGTTCACCAGCGTTGCCCGACGTGCGGCAGATAGCGCAGTCCCAGCCTTGGGCTACCTGCCGCGGTTGAGATCGACAATCACACCCTGATCCGCGCAGGCTGTCTGCAACCCCGACATGTGGGTGGTCAACGGCCCCATGAACGCGAGCGCACCCATCTCCTGCTCCTCCGGCAGGTTCGACACCTGCCACGCGATGTCGATGAGCGCGGTGCCGTGCTCCCGGATCTTCTCGTGGCGGGAGTCCTCGAACTGTTCCCGCACCTTTCGGTATTCGGCCTCGGTCGGCTTGTCGTCGCCGCTGCCCCTCGCGGTGCCGTCGATCTCCTTGCCGTCGCGCATCGCCTTACACGCGGCCACGCCGGAGTCCTCCTTGATGAACCCGTCGTAGACGGCGTACCCGCCCGCGAGCAGAGCGAGCACGGCGAGGAACCCGCCGACGGCGAAAAGGAGCGGCTTGCTCGACGCGGCAGGTGGCGGGGCGGGCGGCTGCTGACCCGGGTAGCCGAGGGCCGGGTCCTGCTCGGCGGGCAGGTACTGCTGCGGCGGGTGGACGGGCGCGCTCGGCTGGTAAGGCGTCTGCGGCGGCTGCTGGTTCGGGTCGGTCAAGGTGTGCTCCCCGTTGGTGTCGGCAGTTGATGCTGGACGGGCCGCCGTCCTGCGGCTACGAGTTGTCGGGTTGACGACTGCGGGTGTGACCGGCCGGAGGAGCAGGCCCCTACGCCGTTGGGTAGCCGTACTCCGCTGCCTTTGCGCGCAGGTCGGCCAACTCAGCTTCAAGGTTGAGCGCGTGGACGGCTGCGTCGGTCAGAGGACGGAACGCGACGAAGTGTTCGACCGCCGCTCGATCCAGGTCGACCTCGTAGACATCCGTGGCGTGTTCGACGTACTCCGCGACGATGTCGTCGCAGACGATGTCGAGCAGCCAGGAGCCGTCCGGGTCGGCCTCGTCGTCGTCGGCGGGTGAGAAGTCGATGTCGTCGCCGGCGTGCCACCGCTCGTCGGCGGTGCGCCGCCACAGCACGAAGGTGGCATCCAGAGTGCCGTCCTGGCGGCAGAACGCAGGCTCGTGAGCCTGCGCCTGGAACTGCTCCGGCAGTCCATCGAGGAGACCCGGCCAGAGCCGCCCGTCCGTGTACGTGGACATCGACGACTCGTGGTCGACACCGCGGATGAAGACGCCGTCGGCGGTGAAGACGACGTCGTACTCCTCGCCGCTGCCGTTGCGCATCGACGCTGCTTCGTCCTCGCCCCACTCGCGGTCGTAGGCGTAGTAGTCGCCGCCGACGATCGCGTCGAGCATCGCCAGGGCCTTGCAGCGCTCCCGCAACACGGCGATCGAGGGCAGCCGCGCCGCGACGTCATAGACGGTCACGCCGGGAGCTTACGGGCCGCCTCGCGGAGCCGAGGTACCGCAGGCGAACCAAAGGATCACGGCTCAGGGCGGTGACCTGGACCGTCTAGCGCTCTTGCCGCGCGGACGAGGAGATGTAGGCATGGAACGCTGCAACTTCGTCGTCTGTCACGGTCGGTGCGAAATCGAGGTTCTCGCTGGGATGTACGCCGGTGCCGGAGCTGGCCACCGTCACGAACCAGGCCCCCTCAGCGCCGAACCAGTACGCCTGCCCCAGGCGACCAATATCCTCAGCCTCCGACGGCTCGCCCCGGTCCTGCACTGCGGCGATGCGCACCCACTGTCCGTCCCGCCCATAGGGCGGTCGCGGGAAGTCGAGGCCATCGCCCATCCGGATGCGGTCGACCGGCACACCGAACAGGCGGGCCGCACCGGCGCGGGCCAACGCCAGCACGTCGCTGGTCCTGGAGGTACGGCCGACCTCCACCTCGCCGTCCGGCCCGTCGACCAGTACCGCGTATGACCGGTCCGGCTCGTGACGAACACGCGCCCACACGGTGACCTCTTCCTCGCCCATCCGCACTGTCTACACCCTTCGAGATGCACGAGCTGTCCTACCGATGAGCGGAGGCGAGCGTCTCTACATGATCAGGCGATGAGCAGGCGGCTGTCGAGCTCTGCTGCGTCGAGATCGAGAATGTCGCGGTTGCGTTCGGCCCACCGGCCGGAGGCGAGATCAAGGCGCAGGCTGCGGATCGCCCGCTGCTCGGCCTCGGGCCCGACTCTGGCCCAGACCGACATTCCGCGACGGACATGGTCGTCGAGGTATGCCTCGGGCCGGCGCCAGTAGGCCTCGTAGAAACCGTCGGCGCAGTTCCACGGGATGAGCACCGGTTCGGTCCGGGCGGCGATTGCGCTGGCCAGTTCGGCCAGGGAAGGCCGGCCGGCCCAGAGGCCGGCGTGCTCCGGCAGGTAGTCGCGAGTCAGCCAGAACCGATCAGGGCCGCCGGCGTCGTGCGTGAACACCACCACGCGGCGCGCGACGCGCCGCATCTCACGCAGGCCTGCGATCGGGTCCTGCCAGTGGTCGAGGGTGGCAAGAGCCATCGCGGCGTCGAAGGACTGGTCCTCGAACGGAAGGCGCTCCGCAGTGGCAGCCACGCAGGGCGCTGCTCCTGCGGGGCGCTGCGCCCGCATGGCCGCCGATGGTTCCACCGCGGTGACGTCACGGTCCCAGGGCTCGTAGGACCCGGTGCCCGCCCCCACATTCAGCACGGTCCGGGCATCGCCGAGCGCCGCCCAGACCTGTTCGGCGATCCGCGGCTCGGTGCGCCGCGTCTCGGTGTAGGTCGTGCCGATGGTGTCGTACAACTGCGCCCTTGACATCCGGCCTCCATCTCGGCGGCGAATTATGTAGGGGACCTGTCGCTCTGATATATCGGATCGATACATCGGACTCTACGATGCTGTACGTGCACCGCGCTGCCCCACCCTGCTCGCGTACGAAGGGCAGCGGTGGGGAAACTCCGTGGACCAGCACCGGCCATGATCGGAAAATGCCGGGATGGAACCGACACAGACAGCGCTCATCGTTGCGATACCCGAGGCCGAGGAAGCGGTGGGCCGGTTCCGGGAGTCTCTCGACCCGGCTGCCTCCTGGGGCGTGCCGGCGCACGTGACCGTCCTCTACCCGTTTCTGCCTCCGCAGCAGATCAACGACCAGGCCCTGACCCTGCTGCGCAAGACCATTGCCGGAATACCCCGGTTCGACGTCGCGCTGACTCACATCGACTGGTTCGGTGACACGGTCGTATGGCTTGCACCGCAGCCCGACCGCCCGTTCCGGAACCTCACCGCGGCGGTGTGGCAGCGGTTTCCCGAGACCACCCCGTATGGCGGGGCGCATACGGAGGTGGTGCCGCACCTGACCATCGGCCACGACGCCCCCAAACCCACACTGAGCCACGCCGCGGAAACCGTCTCCGCGCAGCTGCCGATCAACGCGACCGTCGACATGGTTCGCCTCATCGCCGGCACGCCGGGCCTGAGCCCGTGGCGCACCGTTTGCGAGTTCCCACTGGGGGCGGATCACGCGGATCGCCCGGATCGGGCGGCGGGTCCTGCGGCTGCGGACTCAGTGCGGACTGAGGGAGCCGGCCCGGATCTCGATGCGGTTCGTCCGAGTCGCCGGCAGGCCGGCTGAACAGGCGTTTTGCGTGCTGGGGCGGGCGGGACTCGAACCCGCGACCGAGGAATTATGAGTCGTCCCGTCGGGTTTGATCTGCACCTCTACCAGCGACTTTGCTTGCAGCTACCGTAACTCTGATCGCCCTCCCCTCATGACGCGACGCCGTTTCGCACCATGGCCCGCACCACGCCCGCGCTGTGGGATACAATCCCCAGTTCCGTTCATTCCTCGAACTCCCTCATAAATTTGGCCAAGGGCTTACCTTCGGCGACGTGGCAGAGTAGGCGAGCAAACGTAGCCCAACCCTCGTCCTGAGTGTTGCGAGGCGCGGTTGGCACGATGCTCTTCACAGACGCAGTCAACGCCAGCGCCTCGTTCCGCCTACCGCGGGCCACCTCGACCGCCAGGTCGAGCACTACATATCTCCAAGTTTCATGAGCTGGAGCATCGATCCGCGCCAGTTTGAGCTGGGGTAGGCTCATGGTGTAGAGGAAGAACTGACGGGCCTCCTTGGAAGAGGGCGTAAACATTCGGACCGCCCCATAGAATCCCACGTTATGTAGGGTCATCCCGACAGCTTCCCTATATAAGGGAACGTCCCCCATGCGAGCAACTAACTCGTCAAGTTCCGCCCGCGCCTCCCGCCACCGATCCTGCAGCATGAGGGCTTCAATCAGAAGACGCCGGAGTTCCAGATATAGACTCCCGGCCCCTGGGCCCTCGTGCTCAAGATGCTCTCTACAGATTGATTCGGCCTCCTCTACATCACCGGACTGGATTAGTTCACTAGCGCGGCGCGCAGCTTCGCGCCCACTGACAATGTCATGCCTTGGCAACCGGTTCGACAACTCTCGCAAAACATCCAGCAATGGTGCCGCAACGTGCGGGTCACACCCGTCGCCTCCCACGAGCGCCTCGATGGCTTGACCGCAAAGGAAGGAGGCAGCGTCCTGCGTATCCGCGTCAACGGAGATCGCGTACAAATAAGGCACAACCGGCTCCAAAAGCTTCACCGCTCTAAGGCAAACCTCGCTATCGCGGCCGCCGCGGTACACCAGGATCGTCGCAAGGTAAATCCTCGTCTGCTGAAGAAGTAGCTCGTTCGGGTTCTCAATCAAATCAAACAAAGATAGTTCTGTTTCCAGCAGAGACTGCGCTTCCATAAAATTATTCTGCGCTTGGTGAAAGCTTGCAAGATTGCCGAGCATTATAGCGGAATTGTTCGTTGCGACACCCACTCTACGAAGGTGCGCAGCAAGTACTTCCGCATGAGGGGCTACTGCGTGAACTCGATCAGGTTCATTATTATGCAAGGCCGCTTCCAGCCAAAGGTCGACATAGAATGCAACCTTGTCCAGGATTGAGGACACAGCTTTTTCGGAATGAATCCTCTCTACCCGGTCGCGGATCACTTCCTGCAAAATACTATTCAATGTGATGGCCGTCCTGGACCGCGGATCATCGTTGAACGCCGGCGGCAGGGGGGAATCTTCTCGCGCGAAGGATACGCGCTTCAGCAGGCGAAATGTCTCCGGAATCTCCGGATCGTCCCCGAAAATGATCCCGCGCTTGGCCGGCACCGCTTCTGGCGGAAGCCTAGCCGCTGCGGCAACAAGATGGATCGGAATTCGACGTTGCGCGAGATAGGATGCAACAATCAAACAGTCATTGAGAAGTTTCGCCATTTCGGCACCGTCCGCCAAATCGATGGCCCGCGCCATTCCTAGATCGATTGCCGCAACGAGCGTCCTGGGGTATCCGGGCGGCACAGACGTCTTATCGTCGAGCGACCGAATCTTCAAACGCGTCAAGTAATGCTCGACATCATTTGCGCCAAAGCCGCAACTCTCCAGGTACGCGGCCGCGAGCTCCAGCGCAAGGGGCCAAAATTCCAGTTCGGCAGCCAGCCTGCTTAGCACCGCTTGGTCAGTCGCTGCATCGGGGGCGTCTGGCTGCATTCGCGCCGAAAGGAGCGCCTGAGCTTCGGACGGAAGCATCGTCGTAACCGTTACACGAACACTGCCGCCGAATCTATGAACGCTGTCCAGGGAGGTGATGATTACGTCACCATTGCCGAAACGCGGGATCCATGGCTCTGCGGAAGTCGCATCTGCGTCGTCCATCACGAGGAGCCACCGGCCAGGAAAGGAGGCCATCCGCTCGTGGACAAGGGCCCTTAGTGAACTCATACCAAGAGTCGGGTCGAGCCCAAGCCACAGCCCGATGTTCCGGAAGGACTCAAACGTAGAAGATTCGCTAGAGGCGTCAACCCAAAAGACTACGTCATACAGGTCGAGACACTCTGCTACGTACGCGGCCGCCAAACTAGACTTTCCAATTCCGGAAGGGCCAACCAATGCCGCTCGCATTACTGAGCGGGCTCCTGCGTTTCGCCGGCGCAGGCTTTGGATTAACTGGTCCATCAGCTCCGGTCTTGCAACATCGGGGATCGGAGCCATAATCCCAAGAACCGTCCCCCAATCCCGCGCCCCTAGTGCATCGCTCAGGATCTTGTCATCCAACTCTAGAGCGGCTCGAAACTCGTCTAACCGCCAAACGGCATGTTCCGCTGCTGCCGCTCTCCGCAGCGTTTCAGACAACAAATACGACACAAGCAAGCCGCTTGAATGATGCCCTATCCCTCGGCCCCCACCGCGTCGCCACCTTCGTACCTGTTCCCGGATCGCCTCGCGAAGCTCCTCACGATCGCGGCCGTCCGCCACAATTCGACAGCGTTGCAGCCTTTCAAACTGCACATCAGTTAGAGCATTCAGCTCAGCAAGGGCTCGCGGCGCGCTACGTAGGACGCCAGCCAACGTTTCCCGCAGCTGGGGTATAGATGTATCGCTTTGGACAGCGTCCATGAAGATTCGTTTCAGGCTCGACGGGAAAATCGCGTCAGTCAGAAGTAAGTAGGTACGTGCGTCAGTCCGCGCGACAAGCTTGGAGAGGATCGTGCAAGCTTCCGCTAGTCCCATCTTCGCGCCAGCAGCCCGACTCTTGACTTGAGCCGCAATGACAACAGCACCAGATCTATCTACCATGTCGAAGTCGACTGCATCAACTTCATCGGGATTTACGGGATTTGGGTCGCCTTCTACGCGACAGGCGGCAACTTCAGGGTTACCGAGTGCGTCGAACATGTACTCGAGCGTCCGCAGGTACTGATACTGGAAACCCCGAGCGGCGATCCGCCCGCCGTCGACCCCAGCCATTGCCCCTCCCCAACTGCGCCCGACTATAGGCACCATAGATCACGGTAATGGTTGGCACTAGAGCCTTAGGAATGACGACATCCGACAGCAAGCGGCCAAAGTCCCCCTACCTGACCTGCTGCGGCCGCGGGGGCCGTGGGGCTTGCCCCGTGAGCATCGCGGTCGGGACCGCATGGGGGATTCATACACCCGCTAGCGCAGGTAAAGACGAGCACCTGGAGTCAATCCACCACTTCGCGAACGCCTCCTCGCCCAGGCCTTCATGGTCCCGACCATGGAGCTACAGGGGAGATCGCATCACGAGCTCGGTCACCCACCGTAACCCTCCATGCAGATCAGCCATCCACAACATGGGTGATCTTCATCGAGCGAAGCTCGATGCGCGACGCGCGAAGCGCCGTCGCCGACCGCAACCAACGACGAACCGCAACCGACCCACAAATCGTTAGCACCCACCCACATCACAGCCCGACCCCAACCACCGCTACCCGAACCCCCTTGTCCTGCCCATGTAGGAATCTCGACCCCGGTCCCATAGCGAAGCGGGACTGGGGTCGAGATTTCGGAGTGGGCGTCCTGGGCAAGGGGGGTGGCCTGCCCGGACGGCCTGTATTGAACCGCAAAACCCCTGGCAACTGCCCTCGTAGAGTGGCAGCTGTCTAGCAGGTGTTTAGTGAGGGTCTTGCCATGCCGATCGCCGACGACTGCAACTGGCGGCGCACGCACACAGACGGGAGAACCAGATCCATCCCGTCGCCTGATCTTGATCTGCCCGGCGTTCTGCCTCCGGGGCAAGGGCTCGCCGAAGGCGACCGCGAAGCGGTTCGGCCCTCGCGGCGGAGGACCGCCAAGCCCCGCGCCTTGTGTGCGACAGCTCGGACATGCCGCCAGCGGCGCGGCAGCGCCTGACCCAACAAGCGCTCGGCCGCCTCCGGCGCAGTCTTCAATTGTTCCATGCGCTAAAGCTACCGGCCACGGCCCTACATCCCTCAGTAGAAGGTCCTGAATTTCTTCCAAGAATCGCCGCCCTCCTCAGCAGAAAAACCAATCGGCGATTTGGCCCTGGGTGTCCCGCACAACTACGGCGCTATTGCGCGGCGTGTCGAGGTTGCCGAACTGGTCCCTGCAGTGATCGACCGAATAAAACTGCTGTATCGGCGACCCGTTCATGTCTTGCAGCTCCAGCTGAACGGAAGCCGGAAGCAACTGCTTCAGGCCGACTGCACTCCGGGTGGCCATCCCGACCTGGGGCGCAATAAACCCGTTAATCAGGTGCTGAACCGCCAAAGATGCGAGGACGTCGAAGGCAAGGGCTATAGCCAGATAGGTTACTATTCTGGTACGAAGCAACTCGATGTCTATAGAAATGGTGGCATCGTGAGCCGCTTCGTGGCGCCAGCTAGCGATTCTGGCCAGCTTAAGCGCACTCCCCTCGGCTAGGCCGACAGCCGAGTAGTCAAACGAAACATCCTTTAGCAATGGACCTATTTCGCCATACAGGTGTTTAGCGCCGCAAGCCCCTAGGAAGTCCTGCAGAACGCCCGGCCCAATGTTGGACGACGACCATCCGAATGACCACTCTGAGAATCCGTAGGGCATTTGTCGCGATGAGGCGATTGCGATTGCATGCGCCTGTGCCAGCGAAACGATGGTAGCTGTATCCATCAGCTCGTTTCTCATGTTGAGGCGCGCCTTTAAAGCGTCAACAGCACCCTTAGTAGCCGCAAGCTGAAGGCCTTCGGGCAGCTCTTGAAATGGAGGAAGGTTCTTGGCGGTCGAGACTAATTCGAGAAGCTCGGTTATTCGGCTCCTGATGAAGTGTTCGAAGCAGGCAAAGGCAGTTACGGAGAGCCCGTTTTTTAAGAGCCGAATGGCCTCAGCGGCGGGGGTCCCGGGCAGAGCGGTGTCTTGGATTCCGCCCGAATCGACATGATAGATCAAAGCTTGAAGGCTCTTCACCAGTTGCTCTCTAGCGCGCATAGCGACGCCCTAGACGCCGAGTAGGAGCTGGATAATTGCATTGACTCTATGGAAGAGTCGACCTGTCGTATTCGTTGAGACAGTAACTGAACTTGTGAAGGAAGGATCATCGAAGAGGCGAGCGGTGGATTCAACCACCGCACTTCTCCGATCCTTGGCTCTGCTTAGTTCGCCTTCTCCAAGCGATGCCACTGCGAGCATCTGTGCGTCATACATTCCCAACAGCGCTCGGCCCCGCCATAGGCCGTCATCGGCGCGCCGGAAGGCGTACTCCCGCCATATGTCCCGGCAGTCGTAGAGCGCCTTCCTAAATCTGTGCTCGAACTCATTTAATTCCTCGAGCGTTGCAAAGACATGACGAACCATGAAGCGATTCATCGTTTCAGCAAGGCCACCTTTGTACGCAGTGCCGAACTCCGCCAGCGCCAAGAATCTCAGTACATATTCCGCGTCTTGCATCTGGCGGTAGCGCTCGGATGAATCCGTAATTCGAAACTGGTCGCGCAGGAATGGCTCTGCACCGAGCTTCAAAATCAGCTCATTCAGCGGGCCACGGAATGCGACGTTGCGCACTTCCTGTGCAGTAAGGGCCTCCCCGCCCGTGTTTAGCCGAATAAAGACTTCATACTTCAAGTCAGGGCTCGACTGCTTCAGCAAGGTAACCGCCCGTATGTATGGCCTCATCCGCAAAGCGTTTGCCATCGACTCGGGCAATTCGGCTATCCTGTCGCCGTTTAATTCTGGCAACTCCTGCAGATGCTTGAGGGCGAGGCGACCCCGCATGAAATCATGAATAGCGGTAATGCGCTGCTTTCCATCGATCACGCTGTACACGCCAAAGTCTTCCTCGGCGAGGTAAACGGGCGGTACGGGAACGTTGAGCAGGAAGGACTCAATGAGGGCGGATTGCTTCACCTGATCCCAGCGCTCCCGACGCTGATATTCAGGAGAAGGATCGATCGCCTTGGCGTCCACCATGGAGGCGATTGTTTCCAGCGAGAAATCGCTCGCCTGAGTAACGAGGCGCCTTTGTGCATCTGCAAACCGACGAGTTGCATCTTCCCGCGACATGTCGCGCATCTTCGCATAAGTTGCAGGCCCGGGCTACTGACCCCTTGTGGTCACGGGGAGCGGGGGTCGCTGAGGACAGGGGTTGGAAGAGGCGGCATACGTCCCGCCAGCATCACGGCGGCTCGCTGGTCGGACTCAGAAAGCCACGCCGCGTAGACACGTAGGGTCGTGGCACCTCCCTCCATGCCCGAGCCGCCCGGCGACGGTCCGCACGTCCACACCGGCCGCGATCAACTCCGTTGCGGAGTGGTGCCGGAGCGCGTGCAGGTTAGTGGCAATGTCGAGCCGCGCGGCCATCCGGCTGAAACGCTGGGTGGCCGTGGCGGGCACGAGCGGCGTGCCGCCATCCGGGTCCAGCGAGAAGACGTAGCCGTCCGTCGGTGGCGTCAACCCCAGTGCCGATGCGCGCTCCTTGCAGCGCGCCAACTGGTCCCGGAGCACCTCAACCGTCTCGGCGTCCAAGCAACGCGGCGCTGCTGGTGCGTCTTCGTGTCCTTCTCCCGCAGCTTCTCTGCGTCGTCGACGTACAGGGCGCTTGAAGCATTACCACGGCGGTGTTCAGGTCTACCGCGGACCACCGCAGCGCGCACAGTTCGGTGCGCCTGGCGCCGGTCGTCATCGCCACCCAGACGAACGACCCCCAGTCCGGATCCTTCCACGCCTCCTCGACCAGGCGGGCCGCCTCGGGCGCCGACGGCGGGTGTGGATCGGGCTGCGGCATCCCCGGTTTTTCGGCCTGGTCCGCCGGGTTGACCGCGATCCACCGCCAGCGGACAGCTCGTTCAGCGCCCCCGACAGAATCCAGTGAATCTGCCCGATCGACGCTGGCGCTAGGGGCCTGCTTTTCATGCGGCCGGCACTTGTCGGTGCACTCGTGTTCCCCAGCCTTGCGGTGCTTGATTGCTTTGCGGCCGCCTCCACAGTGGTCGCGGCACCTGCGCAGCACGGCATAGAACGATTCCAGCTTCTCAGCGTCCAAGCGGCCGACTGGCAGCTTGCCCAGCAGCGGCCGGACGTGCTTGTTCAGCTTCTTGACGTACCCCTGCCGGGTCGACGCCTCGACGTCGAGCACCTCGAGCCAGCGGTCGAGCAGCTGGTCGACGGTCGCTCGGGTCCGCGGGTTGCGGCGCTCGTCGACCTGGGCCAGGAAGCGGGTCCGTGCCTTTCCGCTTCCCGGCGGGCTCTCGGACCGGCCGGAATGGTCTCGGTCAGGTAGCGCCGCTTCTTGGTGATCGGGCCGATCCGCGCATAGACCTTCACCCGCAGCGAGCCGCTGGGCAGCTCCTCGATCTCGCCTCGCTGGCGCTTGGTGCGCCCGGTAGCGGTCACCATGGGGGCTGACCGTAATGCACTCGCACCACAAGTAGCACCACGCGAAAAGATCGGCGGATCCGTGTTTTGCGTTGGTGGGGCGGGCGGGACTCGAACCCGCGACCGAGGGATTATGAGTCCCCTGCTCTAACCGGCTGAGCTACCGCCCCGACACCGCGCCGGATCTTATCCCGCCCGGCGGTCGGCGGCCAGCATCGAGCCGGCCGGCGCCCACGCCCGCAGCAGCACGATGGGCAACAGGAATATAACAGCGCGCTGCCGCCCGCTCGGGGCGCCGGGCGGCACCCGGTCACGAGGCGCGCAGCTCCGCCAGGACCGCCCCGGCGGCGCGCCAACCGCTGGTCAGCGCGCCCTGGATCGATGGGCTGTCGCGGTGGTCACCGGCCACGAACAGGCCCTCGCCCAGCGCCACCGGCTTGCGCAGCCGACCCTGCGGTGGCGGCGCGGCGGGCAGCGCGTCGGGGACGGACACGGTGGTGAGGTGGGTCCAGTCGGCGGTGGACCGGCCGTACAGCCGGGTCAACTCGGTCCGTACGGTCGGCTCGGGTGGGGCGGTCGGGCCGACCACCGAGGTGGCCACCAGGTGTCGTCCGGCCGGCGCGTACGTCCGGACGGCGTTGCTGAGCACCACGGTGTTCGCGATCGTCTCCCGCCGGTCGCCGTCGACGAGCAGGATCGGCTCGGTCAGCGGCGGCTCGGAAGCGCTGTGGTAGTAGGTGGTGTAGCTGTGCATGCGTACCGTCGCCAGGGCCGGCAGCAGCGCGGCCGCGGCGGGCGGGTCGACGGCGACCACGACGGCCCGGCAGCGGATGTCGCCGGCCTGGGTGCGGACCCGGCGGGGGGCGACCTCGGCGACCGGGGTGTCCAGCGTGATCAGGTCGGCGGGCAGCGGGTCGGCGATGGCCCGGGGCAGCGCGGCCATTCCCTCGGCGGGAAGCCCGATCCGGCCGCGGGCGAAGGAACGCAGCACCATCGCCAGCACATGGCTGGAGGTGGACAGCTCCCGGTCGATGAACACGCCGGACAGGAACGGCCGCAGCAGCTCCTCGATGATCGCGTCGGACAGGCCGGCTCGGCGCAGCGCCACCTCCGCGCTGGTCTCCGGCGCGGCGAGGAGCCGGGATGCGGGCAGCGTGGCGCAGCCGGCGGCGAGCGCGGCGAAGCGCAGCCGGTCGCGCAGGGAGCCGACGTTGGCCAGCGCGGTGCCGGGCCCGCCGGTCGGCTCGCGCAACGGGTTGACCAGCCGCAGCAGGTCGTCGCCCTTGCGCACCAGCACGCCGGACGTGAAGTACCCGAGGTCGAGCCGGTCGATGTCCAACAGCGTGCCGAGGCGGGGATAGGCGGTGTTGAGCACCTGGAAACCACGGTCGATCAGGTGGCCGTCGACGACGTCGGTGGCGATCCGGCCGCCGAGCCGGCCGCCGGCCTCCAGGAGCCGCCAGGGCACGCCGGCGCGGTGCAGCCGGCGGGCGGCGGCGAGGCCGGCCAGGCCGCCGCCGACGATGACGACGTCGGTCTCAGCGAGCATGGCGGGCCTCCCGCTCACCGTTCGCCCGGGACAACCGGCCCGGCCACCAGACCTTCGGCCCGATGTCGTACGCGAGCGCGGGCACCAGCAACGACCGGACGATGATGGTGTCGATGAGCACCCCCACGGCGACGGCGGTGCCCAGCTCGACCAGCACCACCAGCGGCAGGACGGCCAGCGCGGAGAAGGTCGCGGCGAGCACGATGCCGGCGGAGGTGATCACCCCACCGGTGACGGCGAGGCCGCCCAGCACGCCGGCCCGGGTGCCGCGTTTGACGGACTCCTCCCGGACCCGGCTCATCAGGAAGATGTTGTAGTCGATGCCGAGCGCGACCAGGAAGACGAACGCGAACAGCGGGAACGACGCGTCCACCCCGGGAAAGCCGAAGGCGTGGCGGAACAGCAGCGCGCACAGGCCGAGGGTGGCCGCGAAGCTGAGCAGCACGGTGGCGATCAGCAGCACCGGTGCGAGGAGCGCGCGCAGCAGCAGGGCCAGGATGACCGCGATGACCACGAGCACCACCGGGATGATGACGTTCTGGTCGCGCCGGGCGGCGTCGGAGGTGTCCACGTTGATCGCGGTGAAGCCGCCGACCACCGCGTCCGCGCCGGGTACCTGGTGTACGGCGACCCGCAGCTCCCGGATGGTCCGCTCGGCGCCGTCGCTGTCCGGTGGGTCGGCGAGGGTCGCGTCCAGCTGAACCCGCCCGTCGACCACCTTCGGCGCGGCGTTCTCCTCCGGTGGGCCGCCCTGCCGGCCGGCGCCGACCGGGCGGACCGCGGCGACGCCGGGCACGTCCTGCGCGACCTGGGCCACCTGTCGGGCGGTCTGCTCGGTGGCGAAGATGGTGGCCGGGCTGCCGGTGCCGGCCGGATAGTGCCGGGCGATGACCTCCTGGCCCTCGACCGAGTCGGTGCGCTGGGTGAACAGGTCGGACTGGCCGAGGGTGGTGGCGCCGAGCTGGGTGAGGCCGAGCGTGAGGACGGCCAGCACGACCGCGGTGCTCAGCCAGACCGGCCGGGCGTTGCGGGCCACGAAGCCGGCGATCCGGCTCCAGATGCCGTGCTCGGTCTGCGGGTCGGCCTGGTCCGCGCGGGGCCGCCGCGGCCAGAACGCCCACCGGCCGCCGAGCAGCAGCAGCGCCGGTAGGAAGGTGAGCATCACCAGCAGGGTGGCGGCGATGCCGATGGCGGCGACCGGGCCGAGCGCCCGGTTGGAGTTGAGGCTGGACAGCAGCAGGCAGAGCAGGCTGACGATGACCGTCCCACCGGAGGCGATGATGGCCGGGGCGGCGCCCTTCCACGCGGTCCGCATGGCGTCCCAGGGGCGGTCGTGCCGGTGCAGCTCCTCCCGGTACCGGGCGATGAGCAGCAGCGCGTAGTCGGTGCCGGCGCCGAAGACCAGCACGGTGAGGATGCCCTGGGCCTGCCCGTTGAGTTTGAGCACGTCGGCGTCGGCGAGCAGGTAGACGAAGACCGAGGCCAGCGCGTACGACATCCCGGCGGCGAGCAGCGGGAAGACCCAGAGCACCGGGCTGCGGTAGACGATCAGCAGGATCACCAGGACCACGACCAGGGTGACGAGCAGCAGTGGCCCGTCGATGGCGGAGAAGACCTCGATCAGGTCGGCGAGCAGACCGGCAGGTCCGGCGACGTCCACGGTGAGCCCGTCCCGGTCACCGCCGACGATGTCGCGCACGTTCTCGACGACCGAGCCGATCTCCTCCCCCTCGGCGTCGTCCACCGGTACGACGACCTGGAGTGCCTGGCCGTCCTGGCTGGGGATCGGCGGGGGAAGCGGGTTGACCACGCCGGGCACCTGGGCGAAACGGGCGACGTCGGCGCTCACACGCTGCCGGTCCGCGTCGGTGATACCCGAGGTCCGTTCGTAGACGACCAGCGCCGGGATGGTCTGCCGGTCGACGAACTCGCCGGCGAGGTCCTGCGCTCGGGTCGCCTCGGCGTCGGTGGGCAGGAAGGCGGCGTTGTCGTTGGTGGCGACCTCGCCGAGGCGCCCGGCGTACGGCCCGGCGACGCCCCCGATCACCAGCCAGGCCAGCACGACCGCCACCGCGATCAGGGTGGCTCGCCTCCCGCCCCCTCCTCGCCCGACCATCCCCCACCCAACCTCAGATTTCGACGCAGAAATCGACGCAGCGCGAGTCTAAGTCGACACAACCCATCCTGCCGGCCAAGCGGCCCAAGAAAGCCGAATCCGCCCAGCCCGGGTGGATCATGGAGTTGTGGTGCCGGACGAAGGGGGCAGGCACCACTGAACCGGGCACCACGGCTCCATGATCGACACGAGCCTGGGTGGTCTGAGAGAACACGAAGACGCCCGTCGGCGTGCTGCCGACGGGCGTTGGGTGGAAGAGCTCCCCCGATTGGACTCGAACCAATAACCTGCCGGTTAACAGCCGGCTGCTCTGCCAATTGAGCTACAGGGGACCGTGCACCGCCCGGCCCGGGATCTCCCCGACGCCGTGCGACGGGACAAGAGTACAGGACATCCGGGGGTGGTGGTCCAGTGGGTTCGGCCTCGCACCTTCCATGATCCAGACGCCCAGGTCAGCTGCGTGGCCCATCGATAATCGGGGCAAATCGTCATCCGGGCACAAGCAGGTATGAGCGGAGAGCAGGATGGGTAGTTAGCTGCGGACAGAGGACGCAGGCGCGAATTGGTCGCTCCCGACGGGGCAGCTCGCTGGGGCGACGGCGCGTCAGGTACGGAAGGAGCCGCCATGCGCGGAAAGATCATGTTTCTTGGCGGGCTGGCTGCGGGATTCGTCCTGGGCGCCCGTGCCGGCCGGGAAAAGTACGAAGAGCTGGTCGTCAGGGGCCGCAAGGTGCTCGACCACCCGACCGTCCAGGAGGCGGCCGGGGTCGCGCAGGCCCAGGCCAACAAGCTCTACAGCGAGGGCAAGGACAAGCTCGGCCAGACCAAGCTGGGCGAGAAGCTGGGCACGGGCAACGGCAGCTCCGGCAAGCAGGAGCTGACCGCCGCCGACGACGCGTTCGCCGGCACGCCCGCCACCGTTGGCGCCAAGGCGGGCTCCGGCTCGTCGGGCACCAGCAGCTCGGTCGGCACGACCTCCGGGTCGCCGTCGGCCACCCCCCGCACCAAGCCGTCCGGCTCGGGCACGAACGCCAGCACGCTCTGACCAACCGCACGTCGACGGGCCGGTCGCCGCAGGGCGACCGGCCCGTGGTCTGTCCGCGTGCGGCGACCGCCGCCGGGAGCGTCAGTCCTTGCTGCTGAACACGGCGTCGAAGGCGGCGCTCGGGGCGTCGAAGGCCAGTCGGCGGACGAACTGCAACGCCTCCGGGGCACCGACCAGCCGGTCCATCCCGGCGTCCTCCCACTCGATGGAGATCGGGCCGGTGTAGCCGATCGCGTTCAACGCCCGGAAGCAGTCCTCCCAGGGCACGTCCCCGTGCCCGGTGGAGACGAAGTCCCAGCCGCGACGCAGATCCGCCCAGGGCAGATGGGAGGCGAGCCGGCCGCGCCGGCCGTCCCCGGTGCGCACCTTGGCGTCCTTGCAGTCGACGTGGTAGATCCGGTCGGCGAAGTCGAAGATGAAGTTCACCGGGTCCAGTTCCTGCCAGACGAAGTGCGACGGGTCCCAGTTCAACCCGAACGCGGGCCGGTTGCCGATCGCCTCCAGCGCCCGCTTCGTCGTCCAGTAGTCGTACGCGATCTCGCTGGGGTGCACCTCGTGCGCGAACCGCACCCCCACCTCGTCGAACACGTCGAGGATCGGGTTCCAGCGGTCGGCGAAGTCCTGGTAGCCGCGCTCGATCATCGACGGCGGCACCGGTGGGAACATCGCCAGGGTGTGCCAGATCGACGAGCCGGTGAATCCGACAACGGTCTTCACCCCGAGCTTCGCCGCCGCCCGTGCCGTGTCCTTGATCTCCTCGGCGGCCCGCTGGCGGACGCCCTCGGGCTCCCCGTCGCCCCAGATCCGGCCCGGCAGGATGTCCTGGTGCCGCTCGTCGATCGGGTGGTCGCAGACGGCCTGACCGACGAGGTGGTTGGAGATGGCGAAGACCTGGAGGTTGTGCTTCGCGAGCGTCTCCCGCTTGCGATCGACGTACGAGTCGTCGGCGAGCGCCTTGTCGACCTCGAAGTGGTCGCCCCAGCAGGCGATCTCCAGACCGTCGTAGCCCCACTCGGAGGCGAGCCGGCAGACCTCCTCGAACGGCAGGTCGGCCCACTGGCCGGTGAAGAGCGTGATGGGTCGCGCCATTGTCCTTCTCCCCTGTTGTGATGGGGATTCCGTGTGCGGACCGGGGCGAGGGGTGACCGGTCGGAGCCGTACGCGGCACCGGGACGGGACACCGGTGGGTGCGGAACGCACCTGAGCCCGGCGGGTTGCGCCTCCCACCGGGTCACCGGCCACCGTCACGGTCGCCGCTCACACCCTATTTCCGCCGGGCCCCATTGCGAAAGCCCCGCCGCCGGATCGTCATTCGGCCATCTCCTCGGGCGCGGGCAGGACAGCCCGGACGATGAAGCCGCCGTCGGGGCGCGGGCCGGCGGAGAAGGTGCCGCCGATCCGCTCGGCCCGCCTCCGTACGGCGATCAGACCGCGCCCGGCTCCCCCGCCCGTCGGCGCGGCACCGGCGCCGTCGTCGCGTACCTCGATGGTGATGCCCGCGGCGTCGTAGCGCAGCCGGACCGACACCGGCGCGCCCGGCGCGTGCCGGCGTGCGTTGGTCAGCGACTCCTCGATGATCCGGTACGCCGCGACGTCGACGGCCTCGGGCAGCGGTCGGGGCGGTCCGGCCAGGGCCCAGCGCACCGATTGACCGGCGGCGAAGCCCTCCACCAGCGCGTCGAGACGGTTCAGGCTGGGCGCCGGTCCGGTCAACGGATCGGGCTCCTCGGCCCGGTGCAGCAGCCGGTGCCCGTGCGCCTGCACCATCCGGCGCCACCGCGCGAAACGCCCCATGCTGGTCAAGGTACGGCAGTCGGCCGTGAGTCGGTCCGTGGCCTGGCGGCGGCGGGCGGCGAATGATTGGTGTGAGCGCCCGCCTCGAAAGCCTCGCTGCCGCTCCGGCCGGTAGCGCGGACAAGCAGGCAGACCATGCCCGGCCGGGCGGGGCACACCCGGCCGGGCATGGTCGGCGCTGGGCAGGGCTCAGCCGATCAGGGGAGCGTCCACTTCTGGTTGGCCGCGCCGTTGCAGGTCCAGAGGTGCACGACCGTGCTGTCCGCGGAGTTGTTCCCGGACACGTCGAGGCACTTGCTCGACGACACGTTGCGCAGGCTGCCGTCGGCCTGGGCCGCCCAGTTCTGCGCGCCGGTGCCGTTGCAGGTCCAGAGCTGGATCTTGGTGCCGTCGGCGGTGCCGTTGCCCGACACGTCCAGGCACTTGCCGAGCGCCCTGATCGTCGAGTTCGGCGTCACGGTCCAGGTCTGCGCCGTACTGCCGTTGCAGGTGTAGATCTGGATCTGCGTGCCGTCGGCGGTGCCGCTGTTGCGCACGTCGAGGCACTTGCCGCCCAGGCCCTTGATCGGGCCGACCCCCGGGGTGCCGCCACCGCCGCCCTTGACCAGGGTGAAGTCGTCCACGTCGAAGAGCCCCGTGCCGCTACCGGTGAAGGTGAGGTAGAGGTTCTGGGTGCCGGACGGGACGCCGGACAGCGCGGTGGTGACGTTGGCGAACGTGGTCCAGCTGCCGGTGTTCGGCACCGCGACCGAGCCGAGCACCGGGCCGGTGGCCGAACCGGTACGCACCTGGATGGTGCCGCCGGCGCCGCCGGAGACGACCCGGGACGTGAACGAGGTGACCCCGGTCAGGTTCACACCGTTGTACGCGGCCCAGTCACCCGGGTCGATGTAGCCGATGGTCTGGCCACCGTTGGCGCCCGCCTTGGTGAACGGGGTGACCCCGTTGGCCGAGCTGAACGCCTCGGCCTGGACGGTGGTGTTCCCCGTCGGCGGCGGCGTGGTGCCCAGCTCCTTGATCCGGATGTTGCGGAACGAGGCGTCGTCGCCGGTGCCGTGGTTCTGGATGCCGATGTGTCCGGCCAGCGAACGGACCGGGTTGGTGTTGGTGAAGTCGTTGATCTTCACGCCGTTGAGGAAGATCTGGAGCCGCTCACCCTCGACCAGCAGCTCGTAGGTGTTCCACTCCCCCGGCGCGTTCAACGCCGCGTCACGGGCGGCGATGTCCGCGGACTTGAAGGTGTAGACCGACCCGGTGGTGCGGTCGGCCGCGTCGGTGGCGTCGATCTGGATTTCGTAACCGTTGTCCACCGCCGACCACGGGTCACTCGAGGGTGGGAAGCCGATGAACACGCCGGAGTTGTCGTCGCCGGCCAGCTTCCAGTCCATCTTCAGCGAGTAGTTGGTGAACTGCTTGGCGTTGTACCAGAACAGCCCCATCCCGCCCACCGAGGTGAGGGTGGCGTCGGAGTTGGTGAAGTTGCCCGGACCGGCCTGCGACCAGCCGCTGGTCGAGCCGTTGTAGAGCGGGGTGTAGCCGGTCTCGGGCCGGCAGTCGGCCTTGCTTCGACCGGCCGCGTACCGGATACCGCCCAGCAGGTGCGCCCGGAACGCGGGCTCGGCGTACGACGCCTGGGTGTGCCCGCCGCCGGTGTAGAAGGACCGGCCACCGCTGTAGCCCTTGCACCAGGAGTGCGGGTGGTCGGCGCCCATTCCGCCGCCGGAGTACGACGACTCGTCCAGCGTGGCCAGCACGTGCGCGGTGGACCGGGCGTTGGTCCGGTAGTTGTACCACTCGTCGGTGCGGGTCCAGGTCTGCGGCAGGTGCGCGGTCGCCGCGTGCCCCCGGTCCTCCACCTTGACGTTCGCCTGCTGGATGGCCGGGTGCGAGGCGAACCACGCGCCGACCAGGTTGCCGTAGAACGGCCAGTCGTACTCGGTGTCGGCGGCGGCGTGCACGCCCACGTAGCCGCGGCCGGAGCCGATGTACGACTCGAAGGCCGTCTGCTGGCTGGCGTTGAGCACGTCACCGGTGGTGTTGAGGAAGACCACCGCCTCGTACTGGTTGAGGTTGGCGGTGGTGAAGGCGCCGGCGTCCTCGGTGGCGGTGACGGTGAAGTTGTTCCCCGCGCCCAGGTCGCGGATGGTCTGGATGCCGACCGGGATCGCGTCGTGCCGGAAGCCGGCCGTCTTGGAGAAGACCAGCACGTCGTAGGGGGCGTCGGCGGCGCTGGCCGGGGTGGCCGGGGTCGTGCAGGCGAGGACGGCGAGGACGGCGGTGGCCGCGCCGAGGACGGGACGCAGGAGTCTGCGCATATCGCTCTCCTAAGAACGGTTAGGAGGGGCCCCTCGTACAAACACTAGGCGTCGACGAGGGCCCCTCCGCTCAACTCAGGGCAGGATCCACTTCTGGTTCGCGGCGGCGGTGCAGGTCCAGAGGTGCACGGCGGTGCTGTCCGCGGAGTTGTTTCCGGAGACGTCGAGGCACTTGCCGGACTGGACGTTGCGCACCGTGCCGTCGGCCTGCGCGGCCCAGTTCTGCGCCCCGGTCCCGTTGCAGGTCCACAGCTGGATCTTGGTGCCGTCGGCCGAAGCGCCACCCGAGACGTCGAGGCACTTGCCCAACGCCCTGATCGTGGAGTTCGGCGTGACCGTCCAGGTCTGCGCCGTACTGCCGTTGCAGGTGTAGATCTGGATCTGCGTACCGTCGGCCGTGGCGGCGTTGCGCACGTCCAGGCACTTGCCGGCCAGACCCTTGATCGGGCCGGCCCCGCCGGTGGGCGGTGTACCGGTGACGAAGGTGAACGCGTCCACGTCGTAGAGCGCGCCCGTGCCCGACCCGGCGAAGGTCAGGTAGAGCGTCGTGGTGCCGGTCGGCGGGTTGCTGATCGCCCCCGTCACCGTGGTGAAGGTTTCCCAACCGCCGGTGACCGGGACCGTGGCCGAACCGAGCACCGTGCCGGTGGCCGAGCCGGCCCGGACCTGGAGGGTGCCACCGGCGCCCGCCGAGGAGACCCGGGCGCTGAACGAGGTCACGTTGCCCAGGCGGTACGGCTGGAAGGCGATCCAGTCGCCGTTGTTGATGTCGCCGACGGTCTTGCCGCCCTCGGCCGGGGTCTTGCTGAACACGTTGACCCCGGAGGAGCTGGCGAAGAACTCGGCCTGCCGGTGTCGCGGCGGCAGCGTGTGCTGGGTGTGCGTGGTCAGCCCACCGGCGTCGGTGTACTCGGCGTCGAAGATGGCGAAGATGTTCGCCGCGTCGTCGTGTTCACCGTCGACCGGGATGGTGATCGAGCCGGAGCAGCCGGTCTTCGAGGTGATCTGGTGCCCGTGCTGGTCGTGCCCGAGGACGTAGGTCATCTTGACCTTCGTGCAGTCGATCGTGCCGTCCTCCGGGTCGGTCACGGTGATGCTGAACGGCACCGTGTCGCCGAAGCTGAACAGCTGCCCGTTGCCGGGGCTGTTGATGGTCACGGTGGGCGCGGTGTTGCCCACGTTGATCACCACGCTGGCCGTGCCGGTGGCGCCCTGCGGATCCCGTACGGTCAGCGTCGCGGTGTAGGTGCCGTTGGCGGTGTAGGTCTTCGACGGGTTGGCCGCCGTGGAACTGGTGCCGTCACCGAAGTTCCACGAGTACGTCAGCGCGCCGCCCTCCGGGTCGGACGAACCGGCCGAGGAGAACGTCACCGCCAGCGGCGCGGCGCCGGAGGTCCGGTTGGCGCTGGCCGCGGCGTTGGGCGCTCGGTTACCGCCGGCGACGTAGTCGAAGCGGTAGAGCGCGGAGTTGGCGTCACCGTTGAAGTAGCCGGTGCCGTAGTCGAGCACGTAGTACGCGCCGTCCGGGCCGAACGCCGAGTCCATCACCTGCTTGCCGACCCAGGGGAACGTGTCGATGGTGCCCCGGGAGCCGTCGGCGTTGACGTGGATCGGCTTGATCCAGCCGCGGCCGAACTCGGTGGCGAAGAACTGCCCGTCGAACGTCTGCGGGAACTTCGTCGTCGAGGTGGACGAGGCGTTGTACCGGTAGACCGGGCCGCCCATCGGTGACTCGGAGCCGCCGCCGAACTCCGGCGGGGTGCCGGCGTCACCGGCGTACCGGATCCAGGCCGGCTTGGCCGCCGGCAGGGTGCCCAGGCCGGTGTTGCGGAACGAGTTGTTGGTCGGCCCGCCGGTGCAGTTGTACTTCGCCCCGCCGGTGTTGGCGGCGAAGTCCCACTCGTTGTACGTCTCGGTGCTGGTGTTGGTGCCGGTGCAGTACGGCCAGCCGTAGTTGCCCGGCGCGGTGACCCGGTTGAACTCCACCTGGCCGGACGGTCCGCGGGTGGCGCTGGTGGAGCCGGCGTCCGGCCCGTAGTCACCGACGTAGACGACGCCGGTGGCCTTGTCCACGCTGATCCGGAACGGGTTGCGGAACCCCATCGCGTAGATCTCCGGCCGCGTCCTGGCGGTGCCGGGTGCGAACAGGTTGCCCGCCGGGATGGAGTACGTGCCGTTGGCGTTCACCTTGATCCGCAGGATCTTGCCGCGCAGGTCGTTGGTGTTGCCGGCGCTGCGCTGCGCGTCGTACGCCGGGTTGCGGTTGGTCCGCTCGTCCAGCGGCGCGTAACCGGCGGATTCGAAGGGGTTGGTGTCGTCACCGGTGGACAGGTAGAGGTTGCCGGCGGCGTCGAAGTCGATGTCGCCGCCGACGTGGCAGCACAGGCCGCGGTCGGCCGGCACGTCGAGCACGTCCACCTTGCTGGCCTGGTTGACGGTGAAGTCGGCGTTGAGGGTGAACCGGGAGAGCCGGTTGACGCCCTGCCAGGCCGAGAAGTCGGTGCCGGTGGCGGGCGCGTCGCCGCCGGGGGTGGAGAGCGGCGGGGCGTAGTAGAGGAAGATCTGCCGGTTGCTGGCGAAGTTCGGGTCGACCCCGACGCCCTGGAGCCCCTCCTCGTCGTGCGTGTAGACGGGCAGGGTGCCGATCACCGAGGTGGTGCCGTTGGCGTCGGTGCGGCGCAGTGTGCCGTTGCGGGCGGTGTGCAGGACCGAGCGGTCCGGCAGCACGGCCAACGACATCGGCTCACCCATGTCGGCCACGCCGCGCGCCAGCTCGACCTGCTGAAAGTCCGTGGCGTTGATGGGGTGGGCCTGGGCGGGGGTCGAGCCGGCGCCGAGCGCGACCGTGCCGGCCGCGGCCACCAGGAGCAGTGCCGATCCGGCGGAGAACCATCGTCGGGACCGGTGAGTAGGAGCGTCCTTCTTGGACATTGGTGTGCTGCCCCTTCCTGACGAATGACTGCCAGGCCGGGCGCGCGCCGTCGCGCCGGATGCCGTAGCGGTGGTGGTGGGGGTCGATGGGTTACCGCGCCGCCGGTTCACCTCGACGAAACATTGTCGTGTTGGCCACGACACTAAATTGCGGGGTGTCGATGTGTCTATACCTTCCGGCGGATCGCGGTGAACTTTCGTCGATTCGATCGAAAGTCGGCAGGCAGCGCGGTGCCCCAGGTGTCGCAGGGGACGTCGGCGCAACCGTGTCCGGCGCGCGCCGACGGGTCAGGCGCGGCGGTCGATCGCCTGCGCGGCCAGCGCGACGAGCGCGGCGCGGGCCTCCTCGGCCACCGCCGCACTCTCCAGCGCCGCCAGCGCGGCCTCGGTCCGGACCCGGATCATCTGCTCGATCCGCTCCCGAGCGCCGGTCGCCTCGATGATGTCGCGCAGCTCCGCCGCGCCGTCGGCGTCCAGCGCCGGATTGCCGAACAACTCCCGCAGCCGGGCGGTCTGCGGCCGGTCGGCGGCGCTACGGGCCAGCGCCATCATCACCGTCGGCTTGCCCTCCCGCAGGTCGTCCAGGACCGACTTGCCGGTCACCGCCGGGTCGCCGAAGACGCCCAGCACGTCGTCGCGGAGCTGGAACGCGTCGCCCAGCGGGTCACCGAACTCGCCCAGCGCGGCGAGCAGCTCCGGCCCCGCGCCGGCCAGAGCCGCGCCGATCTGCAACGGCCGGGTCACCGTGTACCGGGCGGCCTTCATCCGGATCACGGTGAGCGCGCTGGCCACCGAGCCGTCACCCACCCCGGACACCAGGTCCAGGTACTCCCCCGCGATCACCTCGGTGCGCATCAGCGCGAACACGCCGTACCCCCGGTGCACCTGTTCGGTGCTCAGGCCGCACTCGTGGAACATCTGGTCCGACCAGGCCGCGCAGAGATCCCCGCAGAGCAGCGCCGTGTTGCGCCCGTACGCCTCGGGGTCGCCGCGCCAGGACGAGCGGGCGTGCAGGTCGGCGAAGAGCCGGTGCACCGACGGCTCGCCCCGGCGGCGGTCACTGCCGTCCAGGATGTCGTCGTGGATCAACGCGAACGCGTGGAACAGCTCCAGCGCCGCCGCGGCCACCACGATCGGAGTTCCGTCGGGCGCCCCGGCGCCGCGCCAGCCCCAGTAGCAGAAGAGCGGGCGCAGCCGCTTCCCGCCGGCCAGCACGAACCGGTACAGCGCGGTGAACACGCCCCGTGGCGCGCCGTCCGGCCAGTCCGGGCCCTGCCGGTCGAGGAACCCGGCCAACTCCGCGTCGAAGCGCGCCCGCAATCCGCTCGCGTCGGCGGGCGCGACGGTGACCGTCATGACCCCTCCCCCGGCCGGCCCGCCTCGGGAGTCAGTCCGGCCAACTCCAGCAGCAGCGCCTTGACCTCGGTGGCCGCGATCCGCTCCCGGGCCGCGGCCGGGTCGGAGCAGAGCAGCACCGGGGCGTCCGCCGGGTCGTCCGGCAGCCGGCCGTGCGAGCCGCGTACCGCCCGCGCTCCGGCGTCCAGGCCGACCGCGCTCATCAGGTAGCGCATGCCCAGCTTCTTGCGGGCCAGCGCCACCCCGGCGCGGGCCTTCGCGGCACCGGGGTTTGCCGGATCGAAGAACAGCTCCGCCGGGTCGTAACCCGGCTTCCGATGAATCTCCACCAGCCGGGCGAAGTCCGGCGCGTGGGCGTCGTCCAGCCAGTAGTAGTAGGTGAACCAGGCATCCGGCTCGGCCACCAGCACCAGCTCACCGGCACGCGGATGATCCAGCCCGTACGCGGCCTTGCCCTCGGCGTCGAGCACCTCGGCCACCCCGGGCAACCCGGAGCAGAGCTTCGCCACCGCCGGCACGTCGGCCGGATCCTTGACGTAGACGTGCGCGACCTGGTGGTCGGCGACCGCGAACGCCCGGGACGTCCACGGGTCGAGGTACTCCATGCCGGCCTGGGTGTGCACCCGCAGCAGCCCCTCGGCGCGCAGCAGCCGGTTGACGTCCACCGGCCGGGACACGTCGGTGATGCCGTACTCCGACAGCACCACGACGGTGGCGTCGCGGGCCCGGGCGGCGTCCAGCAGTGGCCCGAGCACCGCGTCCAGCTCGGCCGCCGCGGCCGCGGCCTGCGGCGAGGACGGGCCGTACCGTTGCAGGTCGTAGTCCAGGTGCGGGACGTAGACCAGGGTCAGGTCGGGTGCGACATCGGCCAGGATCTGCTCCGCCGCCTGGCAGATCCACCGCGACGACGGCAGTCCCGCCGTCGGCCCCCAGTAGGTGAACAGCGGGAAGGTGCCCAGCCGCCCGGTGAGCGCGTCGTGCAGCTCCGGTGGGTCGGTGTAGCAGTCCGGTTCCTTGCGCCCGTCCGCGTAGTACACGGGGCGCGGGGTGACCGTCCAGTCGACGTCCGCGCCCATCGCGTACCACCAGCAGACGTTGGCGACGGTGTAGCCGGGCTCGGCCCGACGGGCCGCCTGCCAGAGCTTCTCCCCGCCGACCAGCGCGTTGTGCTGCCGCCACAGCAGCACCTCACCCAGCTCCCGGAAATACCACCCGTTGCCGACGATCCCGTGTCCGCTCGGCGGCTCGCCGGTGAGGAAGGTGGACTGCACCGAGCAGGTCACCGCGGGCAGCACGGTGCCCAGCTCGGCCCGGAAGCCGCCGTCGGCGACCCCCCGCAGCCGGGGCATGTGCGCCAGCAGTCGCGGGGTCAGGCCGACCACGTCGAGCACCACGAGTCGCCGGCTCATCGCGCCACCCCCGCCGTCGTCAGCTCCGGGGTCAGGCCCAGGCCGACCAGCTCGTCGCGGGCGAAGGCCAGCTCGGCGGCGATGCCGGCGGCCAGCTCCGCGTCGGTGCGCGGCCGTCGCGCCTCCGGCAGCACCCCCCAGGTGTACGTCTCCACGTCGAGGTGGTCACAGCCGGCGGCGGGGCCGGCGTACAGCGCGGCCAACGCGGCGCGCAGCACGGGCAGGGTGGAGCCGAGTGGTTCCTCGGGTGGGGCGTGCAGCGGCACGTGGTAGTGCACCCGCCACGGGCCGGGCAACGCCGCGTCCAACGCCGCGTCCAGGTCGTCGGCCGCGTACGCCGGGTCGGCCGGGTCGGCGCCGCCCGCGCAGCCGGCGCCCCGGGTCTGGTGCAGGAAGCGCGGCTCCACCCAGCGGCGCAGCGCGTCGGCCCCACCGGCCGGGTCGGCGGCCTCGACGGCGGCGGAGACCTGCACCTTGACCACCGGCAGCCCGGCGCTTCCGAGCCGGGCCAGCGCCGCGGCCGGCTCCTCCCAGGCACAGGCGAGGTGGGCCAGGTCGAGGCAGACGCCCAACCGCTCGGTGTCCATTCCGGACAGCAGCGCGGCGGCCTGACCGGTGCTCTCCACCACGCAGCCCGGCTCCGGTTCGAAGCCGACCCGCACCTGCCGGCCGGTGTCCCGCTGCACGGCGGCCAGGCCGGCCGCGAGCTGGTCCAGCCGGCGCCGGGCGGCGTCGGCCCGCTCGTCGTCCCAGGGCTGCCGCCAGGCCAGCGGCAGGGTGGAGATCGAGCCCCGGGCGGCGTCGTCGGGCAGCAGGTCGGCGAGCACCCGGGCCAGATCCAGGGTGTACGTCAGTCGCTGCTCGGTCGTCCAGTCCGGCCGGTAGACGTCGTGCTTGACCACGGGCGCCTGGAAGGCCGCGTACGGGAAGCCGTTGAGGGTGACCACCTCCAGGCCACGCGCGTCCAGCTCGGCGCGCAGCCGGCGGCGTAGCGCGGGGTCGGCGGCCAGCTCGGCGGCGACCGGGGCGGCCAGCCACAGGCCGAGCCCGAGCAGGTCACTGCCGAGCGCCGCGCGGACCGGCACGGCGTAGGTGTCCAGTTGGTCGAGGATGCCGGCGAGATCCTCGGCGGGGTGCACGTTGGTGCAGTAGCCGAGGTGCACGGTGTCGCCGCCGGCGTGCCGCAGCCGCATCAGCTGCCGCCCCGCAGGATCGAGTTGCCGGTCTCCGGGTCCACGGCGGCCGGGTCCTCCAGGTCGCTGAGGTCGAGCCGGCCGGACTGCCCGTAGAACTCCACCGGATTGCGCCACAGCACCCGGTCGACGTCGTCGTCGGTGAACCCGGCGAGCAGCATCGCCTCGCCGGTGGCCCGGGTCAGCAGCGGGTCCGAGCGCCCCCAGTCGGCGGCGGAGTTGACCAGCATCCGGTCCGTCCCGTACTCCCGCAGCAGCTCGACCATCCGCGCCGGGGTCATCTTGGTGTCCGGGTAGATGGAGAAGCCCAGCCAGCAGCCGGTGTCCCGGACCAGCTTGACGGTCACCTCGTTGAGGTGGTCGACGACCACCCGGCCCGGGTCGATGCCGGACTCGGTGACGACGGCGAGGGTGCGCTCGACGCCTCGCGCCTTGTCCCGGTGCGGGGTGTGCACCAGCGCCGGCAGGTCGTACGCCACGGCGAGCGCGAGCTGCGCGGCGAACGCCTCGTCCTCCTCCGGGGTCATCGAGTCGTACCCGATCTCGCCGACCGCGACCACCGCGTCCTTGTCCAGGTAGCGCGGCAGCAGGTCGAGCACCGGACGGCAGCGCGGGTCGTTCGCCTCCTTGGGGTTGAGAGCCACGGTGGCGTGGTGCCGCACCCCGAACTGCCCCGCCCGGAACGGCTCCCAGCCGATCAGCGAGTCGAAGTAGTCGGTGAACGAGGCGGCGCTCGTGCGGGGCTGCCCCAGCCAGAACGCCGGCTCCACCACCGCCCGGACGCCGGCCGCGGCCATCCGTTCGTAGTCGTCTGTGGTGCGTGAGGTCATGTGGATGTGCGGGTCGAAGATGCGCATCACGCCTCCCGGGGCAGTGCGGCGGTGAGCCGGTCGAGCAGGTCGGTGGCGTCGGCGGGCAGCTCCCGGCCGGCGGCGTGCCGCTCGGCGGCCAGCGCGGCCAGCATCGCGGCCAGCTCACCGTCGGCGCGGGCCTCCAGGTCGGCCACGACGGCCAGCGGCACGCCGGAGAACACGCACTTGAGCACCGCCTGCCGCCAGGCCGCCGGGTCGAGGTTGCGGGCGTACGGGCCGAGCGCGGCGGCGACCAGCCGGGTGTCGTTGGTCCGGATCGCGTCGTGCAGCAGCGGCACCCCGGCGGCCCCGATCGGCAGCAGCGGCAGGGCACGCAGCACCGCCCGCCGCTCGGCGGCGTCGCCGTGCCGGTAGAGGGCGTCGGCGTGTTCAGCGTGGTCGGCGCGCAGGGCGGTGAGCAGCAGCACCCGGGCCGCGTCGTCGGCCGTCCAGCCGGGCGCGTCGGGCAGTGCGGCCCGGCCGCAGCGCCGGCCGGCGGCCGGAAAGAGCCGGGTGATCGCGGTGGGCTCGGCCGCGACCCGGCGCAGCGCCGTGTCCAGCCAATCGGGATCGGGTACGCCTCCCAGCGCGGCCCGTAGTGAATCCGGTGTCATCCCGTCTCCTCCCTCTTGCTGCTCCAGGCGCGCCCCGCCACCCTTTGCTCTGCACCTATATATGCGCCGGGGCCTCTCTCGCGGGTGTCGCCTCGGCGGGTGTAGAGCAAAGGGTGCTGGCAGGGTGGCAATCGGTGGCCGTCGCGGCAGCGGCACGCAGGAACTCGATCGACCGGGCGGCCACGGCTGGTGCGGCGTGCGAGTCGCGGGGCAGCTCCACCGCGACCAGCCCTTGGTAGCCGGCCGCCGCCAGGGCGGCCAGCACCGGCGGAAAGTCGATCTCGCCGGTGCCGAACTCCAGGTGTTCGTGCACGCCCCGGCGCATGTCGTCGATCTGCACGTTGACCAGGTGCGGGGCCACCTCGGCGACGCACTGCGGCACCGACCACGGCTCCAGGCAGCGGCAGTGGCCGATGTCCAGGGTGATGCCGAACCGGGCCGGGTCGCCGAGCGCGGCGCGCAGCCGACGCCAGTCGGCGATGTCCTGCACCAGCATCCCCGGCTCCGGCTCGAAGCCGAGGGTGACACCGGCCGCGTCGGCGGCGTCGACCACGGTGGCGCAGCCGGCCACCAGCCGGTCCCAGGCGGTCTGCGGTGGTACCGCGTCCGGGCGGACGCCGGCCCAGAAGGAGACCGCCTCCGCGCCCAGGTCGGCGCCGATCCGCACGGCCCGGCGCAGGAACTCGATCCGCCGGGTCGGGTCGTCGTGCAGCAGCGTCGGCGCGTGCTTGTGCCAGGGGTCGAGCAGGTAGCGGGCTCCGGTCTCGATCACCACCGCGAGGCCCAGCGCGCTCAGCCGCCGGCTCACCGCCGCGATCCGGCGGCTGAGACCGGGCGCGAACGGGTCGAGGTGGTCGTGGTCGAGCGTGAGCGCCACCCCGACGTAGCCGAGGTCGGCGAGGACGGCGAGCGCGTCGTCGAGCCG
>NZ_RCVI01000336.1:0-1416 GCF_003667455.1 Micromonospora sp. CV4
ACCCCGGGCCCGCGCCCGGTCAGCCGGGCCCGGCGGTGGGCGGCGGGCCCTGCGGCGCGACGCCCGCCGGGTGCGGCCAGGCCGGCGCGCCGGTGGGCTCCTCGGGCATCAGGAACCACATGATCGGGTACGCGAACAGCGCCAGCCCGCCGGTGAGCAGGCCGCTGACTGCGAAGATCACCCGGACCACGGTGGGGTCGACGGCGAAGTACCGGCCGAGGCCGCTGGCGACACCGGCCACCATGCGGTCGGTGGTGGGTCGCCGGAGCTGCTTGTACGGGGCGTGGGGAGCGGTGGTGGTTGTCATGCCTCCACACTCCGCGCCGGCGCTCGGTTCGCCCTCGGTGACCGCCCGGATCCTTACCCTGACCGATCCCTGAGCGGGGTCAGACAGTCAGGAATCCGACTCTTTTCCGCTCCGGTAACCCGGCCCGGGGAGAATTTGGTCCCGTGACCACCATGCTGGAGCCGCTCCGCAGGATCGCGGCATACGCAGTTTGTGCTGACCCAGACGGCCGAGTGTTGCTGGTCCGTGCATCGGAGCGCTCCGGCACGCCCGGCACGTGGTCGCTGCCCGGCGGGGCGGTCGACCACGGCGAGGACCCGAACCACACGGTCGTCCGGGAGACCGCCGCGGAGACCGGCCTCTCGGTCGCCGTCTCCGGCCTGGCCGACGTGCTCGCCGACATGCGTGCCCTGCCCGAGCGCGGGATCACCATCCACACCGACCGGCTGATCTACCGGGTGGCCGTGCGCGGCGGCACCCTCGCGGACCGGGTCGGCGAGCGGCCCACCGACCTGGCCCGCTGGTACACCCTCGACGAGGCGCGGCAGCTCCCGCTGCGCTCGTTCACCGCCCGTGCCCTCGGTCTGCCCGCCTCCTCGGCCGACGTGGTGCCCGACGAGGCGCCGGAGTTCCCCTCCTTCTACGCGGTGCCCGGCCCCGACGGGCTGCACCGGGCGCAGCGCTTCGCCGCGTACGCGGTGTGCACCGACCCGGCCGGGCGGGTGCTGCTCACCCGGGTGTCCGACGGCTACCCGGGCGCCGGCTGCTGGCACCTGCCCGGCGGCGGCACCGACTACGGCGAGCAGCCGGGCGCGGCGCTGATCCGGGAGCTGGTCGAGGAGACCGGCCAGACCGGCCGCCTGGTCGAGCTGCTCGGCGTGGCCAGCCACCGGGACGCCGCCTCGCTCGGCCCGGAGGGCTACCCGATCGACTGGCACGGGGTCCGCGCCTTCTACCGGGTGGTGGTCGACCAGCCGAACCCGCTGACGGTGGCCGATGTCGGCGGCTCCACCTGCGAGGCCCGCTGGTTCGCCCGCGAGGAGCTGGGCGCCCTCCCCACCCACCACCTCACCGAGGTGACCGCCGAAGCAGTCCAGGCCGCCCAACTCACCTGACCCCCAACCCCCACC
>NZ_RCVI01000409.1:0-1415 GCF_003667455.1 Micromonospora sp. CV4
CTGGCCGGCCAGGACCGGCCGGCCAGCTCGGCGAGCGCCGCGGCCTGCACCAGCAGGACGACCACCAGGGCGACCACCCCGAACGGGCCGACGTCCGGCTTCTTCATGATCTCCAGCGCGGCCGCGCCCCGCCGGTACGAGCCGAGCGCGTCCACGGTGTCGGCCAGCCCGTCCAGGTGCAGCCCCCGGGTGAGCAGGGCGGCGGCACCCACCGTCACACCGGCGGCCACCAGCGCGGGAGCGAACGCCCCGGCCAGCAGCAGGACGCCGGCCAGCAGCGCGCCGAGCAGGGCGCCGACCGCCGGGGCGAGCGCCATCGCGGTGCCGGCCACCGGGCGGTCGATCCGCCCGGCCCGGACCGGCAACGTGCTGAACGTGGTGACCGCCAGCCGGGCCCCCGCGGCGAGCCGCGACTCAGCCGGCACGCCAACCCGTCGCCGGCTGCTCGTCCGCCCCGGTGGTGGCCGGGCCCGGCCCGGCCGGCTCCGGTTCGGTGTAGTCCGGTTCGGTGTCCTCCGGTTCGGTGTCCTCCGGCTCCTCGGTGCCCTGGCCCGGCTCTCCATCGCCGGCCAGCGACGGGTGGACCGGCAGCGCGGCGGCCAGGGACAGCACCGAGCGCAGCAGCGGCAGCGCGACCAGCGCGTTGGCCCCCTCGCCGAGGTCCAGCCGCAGGTCGAGCAGCGGGGTGAGGCCGAGCACGTCGGCGGCCAGGCGCACCGCCGGGTGACCGCCGTGGTCGGCGAGCAGGCACCAGTGCCGCGCCTGCCCGGCCAGGTCGCGGCTGACCATGCCGGCGGCCAGCCCGACCGGTCCGTCCAGCAGCACCGGCATCCGGCGGGCGGTGGCGCCGAGCAGCACGCCGGTGGCCACCGCCACATCGCCGCCGCCCAGCTCGGCCAGCACGTCCTTGGCGCCCCGAGGCGAGCGGCGGGTGCGGTGCAGCGCGTCGCGTACCGCCGCGCAGCGGATCATCCAGGCCGCGTCGTCGATCTCGCCGGAGTTGGTGATCACCCGACCGAGCACGGCCGGCGGTTCCGCGCCCGCGGTGGCCGCCAGCACCGCCGCGGCGGCGGCCTCGGTGCCGGCGCCGCACGCGGCCAGCACCAGCAGCTGTACGCCGGCGTCGGCGGCCTGCTCGGCCAAACGCCAGCCGTAGCGCAGCGCCGACTCCACCTGCTCGGGGGTGAGCGCCGGCTGGTCCTCCATGGGCGCGGCGGCCGGAGTGTCCACCACCTGGAGGCTGGCGCCACTCTCGGCGGCCAGTCGGGCCAACGCGCCCTGGCCGGCGCGGGCCTGCCCGGCCCGACGCGCCGACTCGCCGGCGACGGTGCCGGCCGACGCCCCGCCGGAGTGGTCACCGTGCAGCAGCAGCACCCGCACGGAGCTCCAGGCGGCCGGTGTCGCGGTGGCATAAA
>NZ_RCVI01000117.1:0-1412 GCF_003667455.1 Micromonospora sp. CV4
TATGGGTCTTCTGTTGGGTGTGTGGGTCGATGGTGCTCATCTTCTGGGGAGTTGGGGTCGGTGGCCGCCCAGGCTGAGCATGGCCAGGGCGATCAGGGCGTCGGGTGAGTGAAAGCCGAAGGCCATCCGAGTGATCAGGCGGATCTTGGCGTTGACGGACTCGATGCGACCGTTGGACAGGCCGTGTTCGATGGAGGCGAGGATGGCGTCGCGGTGACGGCTCACGCGTCGTTGCAGATCGACGAAGACGTCGATGCGGCTGCGGCGGGCCCATCCGATCCACCGGTCCAGGGCCTCGACCGCCGCGGGTGGGCTGGTCTTGGCCAGGGTGAACACCAGCCGTAGGCCTTCCTTCAACGCCCAGGCCCGGTGCAGGCGGGGGTGAGTCTTGGCGATCCAGGCGAGCGTGGCCTGCTGGGCGTCGGTGAGGTTCTGCGGGTTCTTCCACAACGCCCAGCGGGTGTTCTTCACCTGCCGGGCCGCACCGACAGCGACACCGCGACGGCCAGCCCCACGTCCGATGGCCTCGTTCCACACCTGCCGGCGAACCCGATCCACGGCATCGGTGGCCCAGGCCACGACGTGGAACGGGTCCGCGCAGCGGACCGCGTTCGGGCAGCGGCGCCGCACGACGGTGCTGATCCAGTCCGCGCCGTCAGCCGACACGTGCGTGATCGCCGCGGCCCGATCAGGGCCGAGCAGGTCGAAGAACGCCTGCAACGTGGCCGCGCTCTTGCCCGGCGCGGCCCACACCAGCCGGCCCGTGTCGTGATCGACGACGACCGTCAGATACCGGTGGCCCTTCTTGTAGCTGACCTCATCGATACCGATACGACGCAACCCGTCGAACCGGTCCTCACAGCCACCGGTGTCGGCCCACACCCGGGCCACGATCGCCCCGACCGTGCGCCACCCCACCCGCATCAACCGTGACACCGCCGACTTCGCCGTATGCACCGCCAACCACGCCACCGTCGCGTCGAACGCCCGCGTATGCCCCGCCCCGTGACGAGCCCACGGCACCGCCGCCACCACCACCTGATGCTCCGGACACGACACCCGCGGCGCGTCCGCCTCGACCACCGCCCGGACCACACCCACATCCAACGCCCGCCACCGCCGCCGCACCCCGGCGTCATAACGCGCACACCGCCGCCCGCAATGCGGACACCGCCGCGACGCGCCCTTACGCACCCGCACCCGAGCCACCACCACCGACTCGACCGGATCGAACTCCACACCCTCCACCACCGCCTGCTCGACCCCAAGCAGCCCAGCCCATACCCTGGCAGAACGCACGCCGTTCTCCCGCCCATAGTTCTGACCTTCGACAAGCCAGAACCTAGGCAGGACAACGGCGTGCGCCATCAACGACGCGCCCAACCACCCACAGACACGTCACAAGACCCATA
>NZ_RCVI01000436.1:0-1371 GCF_003667455.1 Micromonospora sp. CV4
GCGGCGTGGTGGGCGGCGGGGTGCCCGTTCCACCGGAGAAGTCGACGTCACTGCACAGGTAGTACGACTGGTCCAGGTGGCTGGCCTGCCAGATGGTGTAGACGATGTGCCGGCCGGTGCGGCCCGACGCGTTCACCGGGATCTCGATGGAGACGCCGCCGGTCTCCTGCTTCCACTGCGACGCCGGGGTGTTGCCGATCTGGCCGGACAGCACTAGGTCGTCCCAGCCCAGCTGTTCGGTGAGCGGGTTGAAGCCCTGCCGGGTCACGTACACCCGGATGTAGTCGGCGCCGTGGCTGGCCTGGTCGAAGAAGCGGACCCGGAAGTTGCTCGACACCGCGGTGGTCTTCCAGGCGCCGACGGTGTCCAGGGCGTTGTAGCGACCGCTCTGGGTGCGCCCGCCGCTGCACAGTTGACCGTTGGGAATGGCGCCCTGGTGGTTGCCGGCCACGCCCTCGCGGAACAGGCCGTTCCAGTTCCACATGGCGTTGGGGTCGGCCTGCCAGGCCTGCCAGCACATCGGGTCCTCGGTGGCCATCCGAGGGTTCTGGAAGTCGCTGCCCCAGCGTTGCCAGCAGCTGTAGTTGCGCGAGGCCGGGTCGACGACCGAGCCGTGCGCCGAGGCGGGCGGGACCAGCGCGGTGGTCAGCGCGGTGGTGAGCAGGAGCGTGGCGGCGGCCGCGATGGCGAGCAGCCAGAGCACGCGGGGTGATCGGGCGAGAGTGGACATGGAGCCCCCGGGGGGATGAGGTCGGACGACGACACCCGGACCGCCGGGAGTTGCCCGCTCCCGTGCCTACTCGCAGGCTCCCGCGATGGCTCTACCCGGCACGATGCCAGGCTGATCGTCAACCGTCAATGGCATCGCGGCGCATCGGGGTGTGGGGGATGCCGTCCTCGACGTACTCGGGGCCGCTGACCGCGAAGCCGTGCCGGGTGTAGAAGGGGACCAGGTGGGACTGGGCGTCCAGCACGCAGGGCCGGTTGCCCACCACCTCCAGCGCCGCGCTCATCAGCCGGCCGGCGTGCCCGCCGCCGCGCGCGGCGGGGGCCACCACCACCCGACCGATCCGGGCGACACCGTCCGGGTCGGCCAGGATCCGCAGGTACGCCAGCGGCGCGCCGCCGTCGGTCAGCCAGAGGTGCCGGGTGCCGGGTTCCACGTCCCGTCCGTCGAGCTCCGGGTACGGGCAGTGCTGCTCCACCACGAACACGTCGATGCGCAGCTTGAGCAGGTCGTGGAAGGTGTGGGCGTTCAGGTCGGCGAAGGACGCCGTCCGGACCTCGATGGTCTGCTGGGGCACCCACCGATGGTAGGCCGTCCGGCGGGGCGGGCCCCGGGGCGTCCCGCCCCGCCGGACGGCCTACCAT
>NZ_RCVI01000424.1:0-1366 GCF_003667455.1 Micromonospora sp. CV4
CCAGGGCGACTACGCCGGCCTGCTGCCCGGGCCAGCCGGCGCCCGGCGGCGGGGCGGTCGACGGGCTGGCCTGCTGCCGGGGAGCGACCGCCGGGAGCGGGATGGTGGACATCACCCGGTGCACGATGTGGTCGGCCGGCACGTCGTCGGCGAGCGCGTCGTAGCTGAGCACCAGCCGGTGCCGCAGGATGTCCGGGGCGATGTCCTGCACGTCCTGCGGCAGCGCGTAGTCCCGCCCACGCAGCAGCGCCAGCGCACGGGTGGCCCGGACCAGGCCGAGCGAGGCGCGCGGACTCGCCCCGTACTGGATCAGCTGGGCGACGTCGGGCATGCCGTGCTCGGCAGGCGCGCGGGTCGCCAGCACCAGCCGGACCGCGTAGTCCACCAGGGCGTTGTGCACGAAGACCTGGTCCGCCTTGCGCTGAAGGGCGATCAGGTCCGGCGTGTCGAAGATCGCCGTCGGCTCCGGCGGGGCGACGCCCATCCGGTAGACGATCTCCCGCTCCTCGGCGTCGGTCGGGTAGCCCACCACGATCTTCATGAGGAACCGGTCCCGCTGCGCCTCCGGCAGCGGGTAGACGCCCTCCTGCTCGATCGGGTTCTGGGTGGCCATCACCAGGAACGGGTCGGGCACCCGGTGGCTCTCCCCGCCGATGGACACCTGCCGCTCGCTCATCACCTCCAGCAGCGCCGACTGCACCTTGGCCGGGGCCCGGTTGATCTCGTCGGCGAGCAGGAAGTTGACGAAGACCGGGCCCAGCTCGACGTCGAACTTCTCGCTCGACTGCCGGTAGATCCGGGTGCCCATGATGTCGGCCGGCACCAGGTCCGGGGTGAACTGCACCCGGGCGAAGGACCCGCCGACAACCTTGGCGAGCGTCTCCACGGCCAGGGTCTTGGCCACCCCGGGCACCCCTTCGAGCAGGCAGTGGCCCCGGGCGAGCAGCGCGACGAACATCCGCTCCACCATCCGGTCCTGCCCGACGATGACCCGTTTGATCTCGAACAGCGCCCGCTCCAGCAGGGTGGCGTCCTGCGCGGGTGTGGTCACCGGCGCGGGGTCCGCCGGGACCGCCCCGTTCGGCGTCGGGGCGTCGGGCATGGTCGGCTGGGCCACCGGTCCTCCACAGCGTTGGTCGGTCGTCGCGGCTGGTGCGGTATCAAGACTCGCACGCCTTCCTGAGTGTCGAGGTGGGGAGAAGCCGATTTTCGCCGCGCCGTCCCCAGCAGCCGAATCGCCCGTCCCGGGGTGGACACGGACCGGCCCGTCGCGTGTACCATTCACCCCGTCGCCGGGCGGCTCCCCCCGTGGCCGCCCGGCGCTCAAGCCCCCCGGCCCGCCGTCCTAGACTGGCCCGGATGAGCA
>NZ_RCVI01000116.1:0-1336 GCF_003667455.1 Micromonospora sp. CV4
CCGGCTATCGGGGCAAGGGCCGTCGCGGCCTCAGGCGCCGTGGCCCTGTCCACTGTGACTCCCGCGATCGCGGCGCCCGGCGACGGCGTCGGCTGGGTCGGGGTCGGTGTCGGCGACGGGCCCAGCGGACGCTCGCAACGCGCCTCGGCGAGGATGACGGTACCGACCGGGATGTCGAGCAGCGGCCCGCCAACGACGCTGCCGGTCAGGGTC
Organism: Micromonospora sp. CV4; assembly: GCF_003667455.1. Classification (NCBI taxonomy): domain Bacteria; kingdom Bacillati; phylum Actinomycetota; class Actinomycetes; order Micromonosporales; family Micromonosporaceae; genus Micromonospora; species Micromonospora sp. CV4. The sequence continues at coordinate 214 of NZ_RCVI01000116.1, forward strand.
AGCGTCGCCTGCACGGCGATGGCGACAGCGCCGTCTTCGGTGACGGTCTCCACGTTGGTGAGCGTCGCGTTGAGAGCGGCCTCCACCAGGCCGGGGACGGTGACCGCGGCGCTCGCGGTGACGCCGGGCGTGTCCGGGAGAAGCTCGACCGGCTCGCCGAACAGCTCCAGCCCGACGAAGGTGGTGTCGGCGGTCTGGACGCCGACCTGCGGGCAGGTGACCGCCGCGGTGATCACGTCGGCGTCGATGACCGGGGTGCCGAGGACGGCCAGGGCCAGATCCGCGATCTCGGCGTTCGCCGACGAGGCGGTCTCGCCGCGGGTGGCGCTGACCTCGACGACGGTGCCGGTGGCGGTGACCCCGAGGGCGCCCGGAATGGCGATCGCCAGCGCGGTGTCGGTGTCGGTGCCGCCGCCCGCGGGTGCGGTGGCCGAGCCGATGACCGCGTCCGCGGTGATGACCGTCGTGCCCAGGACCGTTGCGGACAGGTCGACCACGACACCCCGGGCGCTGGCGTCGCCGGGCGCCGCGATCGCGGGAGTCACAGTGGACAGGGCCACGGCGCCTGAGGCCGCGACGGCCATTGCCCCGATAGCCGGAAGTCGCCGGATGAGTCTCACGTTTGCCTCTGCTCTTTTCAGTCCCCCTCTCGACCATCGAGAAGGCCGACTCGAAGGTATAGGGCATTCAGTGACTTATCAGGAGGATTGGGGCATTCGTCAGATCCGAAGGATCCACGGTTCCGCCGCGTCGCTGTTCAGCCCGAGGGGCGCAGGCGCCCGAGCATGCCGTTGAGGTCCTGGACGAACAGTTCGCGGGGAGGCCGCGTACGGACGGGCGGGTCAGAGGGTCGTCTCGTTGGGCAGGCCGAAGAAGTCGTGCCACTTGACGCCGCCGCCGAAGGCGGTGCCGGTCGAGAGGCCGACGTAGACGTCGTTGAGGCTGCCCTTGGTGAAGGCGATGACGTCGTCCTTGCCGTCGCCGTCGTAGTCACCCAGGTAGGGGAACTCGCCGGCCAGGCAGAAGAAGTCGTTCCACTTGACGGTGGTGCCGGCGAACGAGGTGCCGGTGGAGACGGCGGCGTAGACGTCCGCGTCGGCGTTGCAGGTGAACGTCACGATGT
>NZ_RCVI01000197.1:0-1269 GCF_003667455.1 Micromonospora sp. CV4
GAGATTGGCGCGGCTGAGACCGGCGGGGCTGAGATTGGCGGGGCTGAGATTGGCGCGGCTGAGACCGGCGCGGCCGGGTCCGGCTCAGCGGGCTCCGGCTCAGCGAGCTCCGGCGTGACGAGCTGGTCCGGGTCGTCGGACGGCGTAGGTCGGGCCGACAGGTCAGCGCCGGACACGTCGTCGGCCTGCGAACCGGCCGTTGGTTCGCCGGTGCTCCGATCGCCCAGCGCGTCCAGTGGTGGCTCGTCCGGCGCGGAGCGCACCTCGTCCACCGGGTCGCGCTCGGCCGGGCCGCTGTCCCGTGCGGGCGGCGCGGAGACCGGCCGCTCCAGCGGCGCCGATACTGGCTCCGCCGATGTCGGCCGGTCCGGTGTCTCCGGCTCGTCGAGGCGATCGGCCGTCCAGCTGTCCGGTTCGTCGTAGGCCGGCGCGTCGCGGGATCCGGAGACGTCGAGGTCGGTCTCGGACACCGGGTAGGCCGGCGGTGCGGACACCGGGTAGGCCGGCGGTGCGGACACCGGGTAGGCCGGCGGTGCGGACACCGGGCTCGCCGGCGGCGCGGACACCGGGCCGAGGGTGTCCATTCGTGTCGACCCGACCGCGGGGTCGGGATCGGTGACCACGTCGTCGGTCCAGGCATCGCGGTCGCCGGTGACCGGTTCGGCCGGCGGTGCGGAGACCGGTTGCGCGGGCGGCGCGGAGACCGGCCGGGACTGGGACGTGGGGGCCGGCGTCACGACAGCCGGCTCGACCGTGGCGTGCGGGTCGGTCGTCCGGTCATCGGAGGCCGGCTCGGCACCCGGCGTCGACGGGTCGGACTCCGCTCCGGTCGGCGCGGAGGAACTGGCCTCGCCAGCGGCGGCCGACCGGTCGTCGGTGGCCTCGGTCGGCTGCCGGTCCGTCTCCGGTTCGTCCTGGTCGGACTCCACCTCCTGAGCAGGGTTGAACCAGGCGGCCGGTCCCCGGGTGACCGGAGTCTCGACCGGCTCGGGGATGGGCGCTACCGGCGCTTCCGACGGCGGTGGGGGTACGTAGCGGCGCGGCATGCCGGGTGCCAGGGGAATCGCCGGCTCGGCGTCCGCCGTGGGTGTCGGAGCCGGGGATGTCGGTGCCGTGGACGTCCGAGCCGGGGGTGGCGGGACCGACCGGGCGGACGGGGAATCCGGGGCCTGCCAGGCGGGTGGCGGCGCGGCCGGCGGGCGCGCGCCCGCCGTCGGGGCCGGCTGCTTCGGCCGTGTCGGCTCGGCCGGCGTCCGGCGCTCAGGGGCC
>NZ_RCVI01000064.1:0-1015 GCF_003667455.1 Micromonospora sp. CV4
CGGTCGACGAGTACGACCTGGTGGTGGCCGGGCCTGGACCGGGCGACCCGGGCAGCCCGGACGAGCCGAAGATCCTGGCGCTGCGGGGGTTGCTGACCGGGCTGCTGGCGAGCGGTCGGCCGACCCTCGCGGTGTGCCTCGGCCATCAGGTGCTGGCCGGGCTGTTGGGGCTGCCGCTGCACCGTCGGGAGCTGCCCTACCAGGGTCTGCAACGCGAGGTGCCGCTGTTCGGGCGAGCCCGCCGGGTGGGTTTCTACTCCACGTTCACCGCTCGCGCGGCAGCGGACCGGCTGGACACCGCGTACGGGCCGGTGGAGCTGGCCCGGGACGTGCGCGACGGCGCCGTGCATGCCCTGCGCGGGCGCGGCTTCGCCGGGGTGCAGTTCCATCCCGAGTCGGTGCTCAGCCCGGACGGGATCGCCGTGCTGACCGAGCTGTTGGGCGACCTGCTGCCGGCGCCGCACCCGGACGAGCTGTCCGCGGCCGGCGGGCGGGCATAGTCACCCCGCCCGAGGGTACGGCTGAGTCGACCGGCGGCGCGGACGGGCCGAGAGCCCCCGCCCGCGCCGCCGGTCCCCGCCGCGGTCAGCCGGTCCCGGCTCGGGTCAGCCGGCCATGCCCTTCTTCACGGCGGCGCCGATCTGCACCGCCCGCCGAGCGGTGAGCGCGGCGGCGGTGAGCGCCACGTCGTCCGGGGCGATCTCGCCGTTGTTGCTGGTGTGCGAGGCGCCGTAGGGGTTACCCGCGATGAACTGGCTGGTGTCGGTGTAGCCGGGGGTGACCACGATCCCGCCCCAGTGGTAGAAGACGTTGAAGAGCGAGGTCAGGGTCGTCTCGTGCCCGCCGTGCGCGGTCCCCGTCGAGGTGAAGCCCGAGTAGACCTTGTTCGCCAGCGCGCCCTGGCCCCACAGCGGGCCGGTGGTGTCGATGAACTGCTTCAGCTGGGCGGCGATCATGCCGTACCGGGTGGGCGCGCCGAAGATCGCCACGTCGGCCCAGGCCAGGTCGTCGACCA
>NZ_RCVI01000063.1:0-1251 GCF_003667455.1 Micromonospora sp. CV4
GGGTACGGCCGCCGTCCCGGCGACCCGGCGTTCGGCGCCCGGCCGCTGCCAGTGGGTGGGGTGGCCGGGCACGACGGCTACCTGGTGGCGGGCAGCGCCACGTTGGTCGCGGTGGCGGCGGTCGTGCTGGGCGGCGCCGACGTCGAGCGGGCCGGGAGCGCCCGGTGAGCCGCGACCGCGCGGTCGACGCGCTGCGGGCGTACGCCATCGGCGGGGTGGTGCTCGGGCACTGGCTGGTCACCGGCCTCGTGCTGGCCTCCGACGGCGGGCTGCGCCAGGCCAGCCCGCTGACCGCGCTGCCTGATCTGGCGCCGGTGACGTGGGTGTTGCAGACGCTCGGGTTGTTCTTCTTCACCGCCGGGTTCGGCTCGGCCCGGTCGCTGGCGCGCCGCAGGGGCGAGCCGGGCGGTTGGCTGGCCCGTCGGCTGCGCCGGCTGCTGCTGCCCGCTCTGGCGCTGCTCGGTGCGGGCGCCGCCATGCTGCTCGCCGCCACCGTCGCCGGGATCCCGGACGACACGCTCGCCGTCGCGCTGCGGCTCGCGGTCAGTCCGCTGTGGTTCCTGCTGCCGCTGCTGCTCCTCGTCGCGTCAACCGGTCCGCTGCGTGCCGCCGTCGCACGCTGGGGGGTGGTCCGCTGCGTCGCACCGGCGGTGGCCGTGGTGGCGGCGGCCGACCTGGCGGTCCGCCTGCTGCCGACCGACACCGGCCTGCCGCCGGTCACCGTGCTGGCGGCCTGGGCGGTGCCGTACCTGCTCGGCCTGGCGCACGCGGAGGGGCGGTTGGCCGGCCGGAGGGTGGCGGGCGCGCTGGCCGGCGGCGGCGCCGCCGCGCTGGCCGCGCTGCTGGCGCTGGGCTATCCGGTCAGCGCGGTCGGGGTGCCCGGGGCGGGGGTGTCCAACCTGAACCCGCCGTCGCTGCTGGCGGTGGCGCTGGCGGTCACCCAGGTCGGGGTGGGGCTGCTCGCCCGGCCGGCGCTGGAACGGCTGCTGGTCCGCCCGTTGCCGGGCCGGGCGGTGACCGAGGTGAACCGCAACGCGGTGCGGATCTACCTGTGGCACCAGCCGGTTCTGGTCGCGGTGACCGCGCTCGTCGCCCGGGGTGGGGTGGCGCTGCCGGGGCTGCACACCGCACCGGACGGTCCGGACTGGGTGCTGGCCCGGTGCTGCTGGCTGCCGCTGTTGGCCGCGGTGCTGGTCACACTGACGCGGGCGGGCCACCGGACGGGGTCGCGACAGCCGGGCGGTGGAGGGG
>NZ_RCVI01000202.1:0-1245 GCF_003667455.1 Micromonospora sp. CV4
CATCGGCGGTCGTCGGTGCGGCGAACCTGCTGGCGGCGGCCCAGCCAGCGGCGACCGGCGGGGCGGGACACCGAGCGGGCCAGCCGTTCCGCCGCCACCTCGGCGCGTAGCTCAGCGGCGTGACTGCGGTGCAGGGTGAGCAGGAATTCTGCGTCGTTGCCGAACATCTCGGGCTCCTTCGTGGCGTCGTCATCTTCTGCTGATGACTCTTCGCGCGAAGGCCCCACCGAGGCATGGGCACACCGCCTCATCTTCCGCGGCGCCACGCTCCTTACCCGCCCGCCGCGCACGCGTACGGCGACGTAAGGTACTCAGCCGCCCGGCACCCGGACGCGGATCAACGGGCCGGGCGGGGCCCACTAGACTCTGCGGCATGGCAAAGCCCCAGGAGAAGGTCTCGTTCGGCCAGCGGCTGAAGCAGATCGGGATGGTGTTCCAGTTCACCGCCAAGCAGGACCGGTGGTTCGCGCCGCTGGTCGCCGCCGCGGTGCTCCTCCCGCTCGCCCTCACCGTGGTCGCGGTCATCCTCTGGAGCTGGATCTGGCTGCCGCTGGGCATCCTGTTCGCCCTGCTCGCGGTGCTGATCGTGCTCAACCTGCGGTCCAACAAGGCGATGATGAACGCCGCCGAGGGGCAACCCGGCGCAGCGGCGCAGATCATGGAGAACATGCGCGGCGACTGGCGGGTGACCCCGGCCGTCAGCTCCACCACCCAGATGGACATGGTCCACCTCGTGATCGGCCGGCCCGGCGTGATCCTGCTGGCCGAGGGCAACCCGCAGCGGGTGCGCGGCCTGCTCGGGCAGGAGAAGCGGCGGCTGGCCAAGGTCATCGGCTCCGCCCCGCTGCACGACTACGTGATCGGGCAGGAGGAGGGCGAGCTGCCGATCCGCAAGCTGCGGACCACGCTGCTGCGGCTGCCCCGGGCGCTCAGCGGCAAGGACGTCAACTCGCTGGACAAGCGACTCAAGGCGCTGACGGCCCGGCCGCAGATGCCCAAGGGCGCGATCCCGAAGAACATGCGGCCGCCGGGCGGTTCGTTCCGCCAGTCGCGGCGCTGACCCCCGCGACGTACGCCTCGAAGAGCCGGAGCCCTGCGGGCCCGGCTCTTCGGCGTTACGGCCGGCTCTGCGTTCCCCACGTCGGCCCCGGCCGGGCCGCGCCATGATCGACTCGGTTTCCCTGAAAGCGGGGTGTCCGTCACCCCGGGACACGACGACTTCCCGGAAACCGAGTTGGTCCTGCG
>NZ_RCVI01000245.1:0-43539 GCF_003667455.1 Micromonospora sp. CV4
GCGCTGGCTGGACCTGTGCGCCGGTCCGGGCGGCAAGGCCGGGCTGCTCGGCGCGCTCGCCGCGCAGCGCGGCGCCCGGGTGACCGCGGTGGAGGTGGCCGAGCACCGGGCCCGGCTCGTCTCCCAGGCGACCCGTGGTCTGCCGGTGACCGTGCTGGCCATGGACGGCCGCGAGGTCGGCGCGGACCCGAAGCTGCCGGAGGGGCACTTCGACCGGGTGCTGGTGGACGCCCCGTGCACCGGGCTGGGGTCGCTGCGTCGCCGGCCGGAGTCGCGCTGGCGTCGCCAACCCTCCGACCTGCCGCCGCTGACCCGGCTGCAAAGGGAGCTGCTCGGCGCGGCGCTGCGGGCGGTCCGTCCGGGCGGGCTGGTCGCGTACGTCACCTGCTCGCCGCACACGGTGGAGACCCACGTGACGGTGACCGAGGCGGCTCGCCGCAGCGGGGTGTCGGTGGACTTCGTGGACGCCCGCCCGCTGCTGCCGGCCGGTATGCCCGGCCTGGGTGACGGCCCGACCGTGCAGCTCTGGCCGCACCGGCACGGCACCGACGCGATGTTCCTCGCCGTCCTGCGCCGAGGCTGAGCAGCCGTTCGACGAAAGGAAGGGCCCCTGGACAGGGGCCCTTCCTCTTGGCTTCGGCGAAGTGGTGGGTCAGGTGACCGGGAGGCCCTTGGTGCCGGCGCCCTTCATCGAGCGGGTCAGGTTCCGGTCGCTGATCCACAGGAAGCACTGCACGCCACGGTTGCCGTTCTTCCACTCCTGCTCGTACGGCTGGTAGTAGATCGTCCCGGTGCGGAAGTCGAGCTGGGAGTTGTCCGGCACCTTGGCGTACCGGGCGGTCACCGTCTGGCAGGCCCGGTGGGTCCGCTTGGTGGTGCGGGTGAACTCGGCGTAGCTGACGTCCGGAGCCTTCCAGATTCCGACGAACTCGGCGTGGTGCCGGCTGGTGCACGAGACCGGCACCATCTCGTCGATGTCGTCCCTGACCAGCTTGGGGTTGAAGCAGCGGTACGCCAGAGGCGCCGCGCCGGTCAGCGCCCCCCGCAGGCTGCCGGTGCGCAGGCCGACGGAGGTGTCGTCGATGCTGGCGATCTCGGTGACGTCACAGCGGTACCAGCGGGCCCCACCGGCCCACGCCGGCGCCGAGGGCAGCACGACGGTCAGGCCGAGGCGCCCGGAGCGCCAGTCGGCGCCGACCGCCTTGCTGACCTCCTTGTCGCAGCCGGCCTGGGCGGCCCGCATGGCGACCGAGCCGGGCGGTGGGGGCGTCGCGCGGTCCGTGCCCGGGCCGCTGAGCGTGCCGACGTGCATGGTCTCCACCCGGTGCGACTCGGTGCACGCCACCGGGTTGTAGCCGGTCAGGTAGCCGACCTGCTGGGCTGCGTGGTGGCAGACGTCGGTGGCGGGAACGAACTGCTGCGCCGCGACGGGCGCCGGCCAGTCGTCGATGAGGTTCCGGTCAACTCCGGCGGGTGCGCCGCACCCGGCCAGCGCCAGGGCCGCCGTCGCGCCCACGGCGAGCGCCGTCAACCACCGTCGCATGCCCGACCTCCCGCCGCTGCTGGTCTCCGGCCGGCCCCCGGCCGGTCGGTAGCGCCACGGCGCAGCAGCATACGGCACCGGTGCTCAGATGGCCGGTAGTCCCTGGGGGCCCGCATTGCGCATCGAGCGGGTGAGTTTGCGGTCGTCGCTCCATAGGAAACAGCGCACCCCACGGTCGCCCTCCTCCCACTCCCGCTGTGATGGTGGGTAGTAGATGGACCCGGCCCGGTACGGCAGGTCGCTGTTGTTCGGCACCGCGGCGTACGCGGCGATCAACGCCATGCAGCGCCGGTGCGCCTGCTCGGCGGAGCGGGTGAAGTCCGCCCAGCTCATGTCGCGTTCCGCGTAGACGCCGACGAATTCGGCGCGGTGCGGCTCGGTGCAGAGCACCGGGGCCATGTAGTTGAGGTTGTCGCCGATCAGCTTGGGATCGAAGCAGCGGTGGGTCAGCGGGGTGTCACCGATCAACGCGCCGCGCAGGCTGCCGACGCGGTTCACCGGCCGCGTGTTGTCGATGCTGCCGGTCTCGCTGAGATCGCAGCGGAACCAGCGTGCGCCGCCGGCCCAGGCCGGTGCCGAGGGCAGCGAGACCGACAGGGTGAGCCGTGCCGTGTGCCAGTCGCCGCCGAGCACCTCCCGGGCCCGCTGGTCACACTCGGCGCGGGCGGCTCGCAGGCCCGACGACCCCGGCTGGGGCCGGGTGGTGGCGCGCGCGGCGGGGCCGTCGAAGGTGCCGACGTGGATCGCCTCGGCCAGGTGGCTGCGCGCGCAGTCCACCGTCTCGTACGTGCTGGCCTGCACGATCGAGGTGACCCGGGGCAGGCAGGTGTCGGTGGCGGGGGTGAACGGTTTTGGGGCCCGCAGCGCCGGCCAGTCGTCGGTGAGGTCACCGTCGGCGCCCCGCGCGGGCCCGCAGCCGGCCAGCAGCACCATCGTGACGCCGGCCAGCGCCAGCGCTGGAAGCCACCGTCGCATCGTCCGCCCTCCCGAGAGCTGGCGACCGGTCACCGCGCCCCGCGGCGAGACCCCGGCGGGCGTGCAGCCTACGGCACCGTCCCGGTTGGAGTGTCGTCGCGTTTCCGTCGATCGGCCAGCCGTTGATGTCTGTTCGTCCGGATTCGGCGGCCCGGACCGACCAATTCTGCACCACTGGTCACCGCTGGATCACAGCGCGTCCCGGATGGTGCCGCGATGGGGGCGGCGGGTCACCGCGTTCGTACACTGGCCCCGTGACCGTACCGCCGCCCATCGTCGCGCCGAGCATCCTGGCCGCCGATTTCGCCCGCCTCGCCGAAGAGGTCCGTGCCGTCGAGGACGCCGCGGACTGGTTGCACGTGGACGTGATGGACAACCACTTCGTGCCGAACCTGACCATCGGTCTGCCCGTCGTGCAGAGCCTGCGCGCCGTCACCGCGATGCCGTTCGACGTGCACCTGATGATCGAGGACCCGCGTCGGTGGGCCCCCGGCTACGCCGACGCCGGGGCGTACAACGTGACCTTCCACGCCGAGGCGTGCGACGACCCGGTGGCGCTGGCCAAGGACCTGCGCTCCGCCGGCGCGAAGGCCGGGCTGGCCATCGACCGGGACACCCCGATCGAGCCGTACCTGGACCTGCTGCCCAGCTTCGACACCCTGCTGATCATGACGATCAAGGCCGGTTTCGGCGGGCAGCGGTTCCTCCCGCAGCTGCTGGACAAGGTTCGCGCCGCCCGCCGGCACGTCGATGCCGGGCACCTGGAGCTGCGGATCGAGGTGGACGGTGGGATCGCCGCCGACACCATCGAGCAGGCGGCCGCCGCGGGCGCCGACGCCTTCGTGGCCGGCACCGCCGTCTACGGCGCCGCCGACCCGGCGGAGGCGGTACGCCACCTGCGGGCACTGGCGGAACGCGCGGCTCCCGGGGCCTGAGATGGACCCCGAGGGCGACCGGAAGGACATCATCCTCGTCGTCGACGACGATGAGGACATCGCCCGTTTCGTCGAGTTCAACCTGCGGTTGCACGGCTTCGAGGTGATCCACGCCAGCGACGGCCAGGAGGCCCTCGAGGTCATCGAGCGGCAACGACCCGACCTGGCCGTGGTCGACCTGATGATGCCCCGGATCGACGGGCTGGAGCTGACCCGGCGGCTGCGCGCCGACCCGATGACCTCCGCCCTGCCGGTGATCATGCTGACGGCCAAGGGGATGACCGTCGACAAGGTGCACGGGCTCAGCGCCGGCGCCGACGACTACCTGGTCAAACCGTTCGACACCGCCGAGCTGGTGGCCCGGGTCTCGTCGACCCTGCGCCGCAACAAGGAGTTCCGGGAGGTCTCCCCGCTGACCGGGCTGCCCGGCAACAGCCGGATCCGTCGGGAGATCAGCGACCGGGTCCGGCACGGGGTGGACTACGCGGTCGGCTACATCGACATCGACCGGTTCAAGAGCGTCAACGACCGGTACGGCTTCGTCCGGGGCGACGACTTCATCTCCGCGCTGGCCCGGAGCCTGCACCGTGCGGTGGTGGCGGTCGGTCTGCCACCGGCCTTCCTCGGCCACGTCGGCGGCGACGACTTCGTCATCGTCTGCGCACCGGACCAGGTCCGCTCGCTGACCTCCCGGGCGGTGGTCGACTTCGAGAAGGCGGCCGACACGCTCTACGACCCGACCGACCGGGAGCGCGGCTTCGTCGAGCTGAAGGACCGGCGGGGCACCATCCGTCGCGCCGCCCTGGTCACCCTCTCCATCGGCGTCTCCCTCTCCGACGCCGGTAAGCGGTTCACCGACCCGCTCGAGGCGATCGCGGTGGCCTCCGAGATGAAGACCGTGGCCAAGAGCCAGCCCGGGTCGTACGTGGCGGTGGACCGGCGGCGCGGCGTCACGTGAGCGTGATCCGGCTGTGAAGTAGCTCGCCTCGGTGGCGGCGCACCCCCGTTCGCGTGTAAGACTGCCGTTGTACCCACCACGCGCTGGCGGGACTCGGTGAAATTCCGAACCGGCGGTGATCCACGGTCCAACCGTGGTAAGCCCGCGACCCGGACGGCTGTGCCGCCCGGTGGACCTGGTGAGAATCCGGGGCCGACGGTTGGGGGCGGTTCGTCCGCGCCCAGACAGTCCGGATGGGAGACAGCGCGCGGGACGGACGGGTCCGAGCCGGCCGCTGGCTTCAGCGTGCCGTGCCGACCCCCCGGGGCGGCCGAGCCGTACCCGGAATCCGCCGCCGCCTGCCCGCGGCCCCATGCCGCCTCCCTGACCGCCCGCGCGCGGACCGGCGAGTGAGAGGCAGGGACACGGCGATGGCCAGCGTCTCCGTCGATGAGGCGATGCGACGCGCGATCGAGCTGGCGGCGCGCGGGCTGGGCACCACCAGCCCCAACCCAGTGGTCGGCTGCGTGCTGCTCGACGCCGACGGCACGGTCGTCGGCGAAGGCTTCCACGCCTACGCCGGCGGGCCGCACGCCGAGATCGTCGCGCTGGCCCAGGCCGGCGAGCGCGCCCGTGGCGGCACCGCGGTCGTCACCCTGGAACCCTGTGACCACACCGGCCGCACCGGCCCCTGCAGCAGCGCGCTGGTCCAGGCCGGCGTGGCCCGGGTGGTGATCGCCGTCCCCGACCCGAACCCGGTGGCCACCGGTGGCGCCGCCACGCTGCGGTCCGCCGGGGTCCGCGTGGACCTGGGAATACGCGGCGACGAGGCCGAGGCCGGCAACGTCGCCTGGTTGACCTCGATGCGCCGGGGCTGGCCGTACGTGATCTGGAAGTACGCCGCCACGGTCGACGGCCGGTCCGCGGCGGCGGACGGTACCAGCATGTGGATCACCTCGGAGGCGGCCCGGATGGACGTGCACGCGCTGCGCGGCACGGTCGACGCGGTCATCGCCGGGGTCGGCACCGTGCTCGCCGACGATCCCCGACTGACCGCCCGCAACCTGCGCGACGGCAGCCTGGCCATCCGGCAGCCGCTGCGGGTGGTGGTGGACAGCTCGGGGCGTACCCCGGCCGACGCCCGGGTCCGCGACGGCGCCGCGCGGACGTGGATCGCGACCGCCGCCGAGGTCGGCGCGGGCCCGGACGGCCGGGTCGACCTGCCGGCTCTGCTCGCGGCGCTGCACCAGCGCGGGGTCCGCGCGGTGCTGCTGGAGGGCGGCCCCCGGCTGGCCGGCGCGTTCCTCGCCGCCGGCCTGGTCGACAAGATCGTCGGGTACGTCGCGCCGCGGCTGCTCGGCGCCGGCCCCACCGCCCTGGTCGACGCGGGAGTGACGACCATCGCTGAGGCGATCGATCTGGAGTTCGTCGACGTTACGCAGGTCGGTCCGGATCTGCGGATCACCGCTTTGCCCCGGAAGAGGGAGGGCTGACATGTTCACCGGCATTGTCGAGGAGCTGGGCGAGGTCGTCCGGGTGACGGCGACGGCGGGCGATTCGGCGCTGGTCGCCGTACGCGGCCCGCTGGTCACCTCCGACGCCCGCCACGGCGACTCCATCGCGGTCAACGGCGTCTGCCTGACCGTGGTGGAGGCGGCGGACGGTGTCTTCACCGCGGACGTGATGGGGGAGACGCTGCGCCGCTCCGCGCTGGGCGCGCTGCGCCCCGGTGATCCGGTCAACCTGGAGCGGGCAGCCGCGCTGGGCAGCCGGCTCGGCGGGCACCTGGTGCAGGGGCACGTCGACGGGGTCGGTGAGCTGATCTCCCGGGAGCCGGCCGAGCAGTGGGAGACCGTCCGGTTCCGGCTGCCCGCCGCCCTGGCCCGGTACGTGGTGGAGAAGGGCTCGATCACCATCGACGGCGTCTCGCTGACCGTGGCCGAGGTCGGCGCGGACCAGTTCTCCGTCGGCCTGATCCCGACCACCCTCAAGCTGACCACGCTCGGCGCCAAGGGCGTCGGCGACCCGGTCAACCTGGAGGTCGACGTCCTGGCCAAGTACGTCGAGCGGCTGCTCGGCGCCCGGCTGGCCGACGACGCCGCCGCGTCCGCCGGCACCGGCGGGGCCGTCTGATGGGCCCGCTCGGCTGGCTCCTGGACGCCCAGGTGCAGGTGGCCGGCTCGCCGGTGCTGGTCCGGGAGATCGTCGGCAACGTGTTCGGGCTGGTCTCCGCGCTCCTGGGCCTGCGTCGGGTGGTCTGGGCCTGGCCGGTCGGCATGATCGGCAACGCGCTGCTGTTCACCGTCTTCCTCGGCGGGGTGTTCGCCACCCCGCAGGAGCACGACCTGTACGGGCAGGCCGGCCGGCAGGTGTTCTTCTTCGCGGTCAGCGTCTACGGCTGGTGGCGCTGGCGGCGCAACCGCCTCACCGACGCCGGGCACGCCGCGGTGCGGCCGCGCTGGGCCACCGGGCGCGAGCGCCTGGCGATGCTGCTGGCGGCCGCGGTCGGCACCGCCGCGGCGTACCCGGTGCTCGCCGCACTGGGCTCCTGGGGCCCACTGCCGGACGCCTGGATCCTCACCGGCAGCCTGCTGGCCACCTACGGCATGGCCCGCGGGTGGGTGGAGTTCTGGCTGGTCTGGATCGCGGTCGACGCGGTCGGCGTGCCATTGCTGCTGCGCGGCGGGTTCTACCCGTCGGCGGCCATGTACCTGGTCTACGGCGCGTTCTGCGCCTGGGGCTTCGCCGCCTGGTGGCGCACGTCGCGCGCCGCCCGGCCGGCCACCGCAATCCCGTCCACCTACACGGAGGCCGTCGCATGAGCGAGCGAATCATCAGGTTCAGCGTCGTGGTGCCTCAGGGCGTTATGAAGCGAAGCGGAGTGACGGCATGACCAGCTTCGGGGACATCGAGCAGGCGATCGCGGAGATCGCGGCCGGCCGGCCGGTCGTCGTGGTCGACGACGCCGACCGGGAGAACGAGGGCGACCTCATCTTCGCGGCCGAGCTGGCCACGCCGGAGCTGATGGCGTTCATGGTGCGCTACACCTCCGGGTACGTCTGTGTGGCGTTGACCGAGACCGAGGCCGACCGGCTCGACCTGCCGCCGATGCACCACACCAACCAGGACCGGCGCGGCACCGCGTACACGGTGACCGTGGACGCCCGCGAGGGGGTCAGCACCGGCATCTCGGCGGCCGACCGCGCGCACACCAGCCGGCTGCTCGCCGACGCGGCGACCGACCCGACGGATCTGGCCCGCCCCGGGCACGTGGTGCCGCTGCGCGCCCGCGAGGGCGGGGTGCTGCGCCGGCCGGGGCACACCGAGGCGGGGATCGACCTGACCCGGCTGGCCGGGCTGCGTCCGGCCGGCGTGCTCTGCGAGCTGGTCAACGACGACGGCACCATGATGCGCCTGCCGGACCTGGAGAAGTTCGCCGCCGAGCACGGCCTCCTGCTGATCACCATCGCCGACCTGATCGCGTACCGGCGGCGGACCGAGAAGCAGGTCGAGATGGTCGCCGACGCCCGGATGCCGACCCGCCACGGAGTGTTCCGGGCGCTCGGCTACCGCGCCGAGCACGACCCGGCCGAGCACGTCGCGATGGTGCTGGGCGACATCGGTGACGGCCAGGACGTGCTGGTCCGGGTGCACTCCGAGTGCCTCACCGGTGACGTGTTCGGCTCGCTGCGCTGCGACTGCGGGCCGCAGCTGGACGCCGCGCTGGCCCGCGTCGCCCGGGAGGGCCGGGGCGTGGTGCTCTACGTCCGCGGGCACGAGGGGCGCGGCATCGGGCTGCTGCACAAGCTCCAGGCGTACCAGTTGCAGGACCTGGGCCGCGACACCGTCGACGCCAACCTCGACCTGGGCCTGCCGGCCGACGCCCGCGACTACGGCACCGGCGCGCAGATCCTCTACGACCTGGGTGTGCGCTCGATGCGGCTGCTGACCAACAACCCGGCCAAGCGGGCCGGGTTGGAGGGGTACGGGCTGACCATCACCGGCCGCGAGGGGCTGCCCGTCGGCGCGCACCCGGAGAACATGCGCTACCTGCGCACCAAACGGGACCGGATGGGTCACCTGCTGGACGAGTTGGACGAGGTGAGCGAGGCGCCGCTGGGGCGTCCGGTCGCCAACGACGAGATCGGAGCATGACGATGGCGGGTTTCGGTGAGCCGGGAATCGACGCGGTGGACGCGGCGGGGCTGACCGTCGGCGTGGTGGCGGCCCGATGGCACGGTGAGCTGACCGACCACATGCTGGAGCGCGCGGTGGCCGCGGCCGAGGCGTGCGGCGCGAGCTCCGTGGTGGCCCGGGTCGCCGGCTCGGTCGAGCTGCCGGTGGTCGCCCAGGCCCTCGCGCGCCGCTACGACGTGGTGGTCGCACTCGGCGTGGTGGTCCGCGGATCCACCGCGCACTTCGACTACGTCTGCCGTTCGGTCACCGACGGGCTGACCCGGGTGGCGCTGGACGAGGGTAAGCCGGTGGCGCACGGGGTGCTCACCGTGGACACCATCGAGCAGGCCCGGGACCGGGCCGGGCTCCCCGGGTCGGCGGAGGACAAGGGCTGGTCGGCCACCGTCGCCGCACTCGACGCCGCCCTCGCCGTCCGGACGCTCGCCCGCAACGGCCAGCGGGTCGGCTTCAGCGGCTGACCTGCCGGCTGGAAGAATCGCCTCCCGTGAAGACGTTCGAGGAGTTGTTCGCCGAGCTGCAGGCCAAGGCCGCCGCCGGCACCCCCGGCTCGGGCACCGTCGCCGCCCTGGACAAAGGGGTGCACTTCATCGGCAAGAAGGTCGTCGAGGAGGCGGCCGAGTCGTGGATGGCCGCCGAGCACGAAGGGCCGCAGCGCACCGCCGAGGAGATCTCCCAACTGCTCTACCAGGTCCAGGTGCTGATGCTGGCCAGCGGCCTCGAACTCAAGGACGTCTACCGACATCTGTGAGTGCCCCACCCGCTGATCGCCATCCCGGATCGAAGGAGCACTCCGTCATGCTGCGTGTCGCCATTCCCAACAAGGGCACCCTGGCCGAACCGGCCGCCCAGATGCTGCGCGAGGCGGGCTACCGCCAGCGCACCGACCCCAAGGACCTCGTCTGCCGGGACGAGCCCAACGACGTCGAATTCTTCTACCTGCGCCCCAAGGACATCGCCACCTACGTGGGCTCCGGCGACCTCGACCTCGGGATCACCGGCCGGGACCTGCTGATCGACTCGGCCGCGCCGGCCGAGGAGGTCGTCGACCTCGTCTTCGGCCAGGCCACCTTCCGCTTCGCCGCCCGCCCCGACGACATCGCCTCGGTACGCGACCTGGGCGGGCACCGGATCGCCACCGCGTACCCGGGGCTGGTCGAGCGGCACCTCGGCGAGCTGGGCGTCAAGGCCGACGTGATCCGCCTCGACGGCGCGGTGGAGAACGCCGTCCGGCTCGGCGTCGCCGACGTGGTCGCCGACGTGGTGGAGACCGGTGCCACCCTGCGCCAGGCGGGGCTCGTGGTCTTCGGCGAACCGCTGCTGCGCTCCTCGGCGGTGCTGGTCCGCCGGGCCGGCGCGACCGGGCACCCGCAGGCCGAGCAACTGCTGCGCCGCCTGCACGGTGTGCTGGTGGCCCGCCGGTACGTGATGCTCGCCTACGACGTGCCCGCCGGCCTGCTGGACCGGGCCAGCGGGCTGACCCCCGGCATCGAGTCGCCCACGGTGTCGCCGCTGCACCGCGAGGGATGGGTGGCGGTGCAGGCGATGGTGCTCCGCGACGACGTGCACCGGATCATGGACGAGCTGTACGAACTGGGCGCCCGGGCCATCCTGGTCACCAACATCCACGCCTGCCGGCTCTGACCGCCCAGATCCCGGGCCGGATCGGCCAGCCGCTTGATCGGCGTCGGGTCGCCGGGTTGAGGTCGGCGTGATCGGCGTCGGGGTCGTCGGGTTGGCGGGCTGGCTTGATCGACTCGGGATCGCCGATATGGGGGTGTCCGTCCGTGCGGGACACCCCCATATCGCTGATCTCGAGTGGATCTACCGGCCCGTGGCGCCCGCGACACGTCTGGAACCGCGCGACGATCACCGCTGACCTGAAAGATCACGCTCGAACACGGAAGTAGTGGCTTCCAATCGCGGCCGAGGCCACTGGATCCCGGATCGAGCGCGATCTTGCGGGGAACTGCGCGGCGGAGGCTTCGGCGGGTGGTTCTGCCGCGCTGGCCGCCGGCCGGCCCACCTCGGCGAGCAGCCGCTGCTGGCGGTCGGATGCTCATGGGGCAGCTCGCGCCTGACGGGCGCTCGGCGGGTGGTGCGGTCGCCGGGCAGGGGCGGGTGGCAGACTGGCAGGGTGAGTGAAACGGAGCTGGTACGTCTGAAGCCCCGCCGCATCCGGGTGGTCTGCTGGTCCTCGGCGGTCGCGCTGGTGGTGGTGTTCGCTCTGGTGGCCACCTCGCTGAGCGGCCCGACCGGCGACGGCTACGGCAGTTTCCAGCGCGGCGACCAGGTCGCCATGATCGGGCTGGGTGTCTTCGGGGCGTTGGGCTTCCTGCTCTTCACCCGTCCCCGCGTGGAGGCCGACGCGCACGGAATCCGGGTGCGCAACATCGTCAGCTCGTACACCCTGCCCTGGGAGGTTGTCCGGGGCGTCCGCTTCGACCGGGGCGCGCCGTGGGCGAGCCTGGAGCTGCACGACGACGACCTGCTGCCGATGGTCGCCCTGCAGGCTGCCGACAAGGAGTTGGCCGTCGAGGGGGTCCGCGCGCTGCGCCGGCTGCACGAGGCGCACCAGTCCCGCCTCGCCGAGCGCGCGTCCGGCCGCTGACCGAGTCGCCCTGACCGCTCCGCCCGGCCGCTGACCGAGTCGCCCTGACGGCTCCGCCCCCCGCTGACCGAGTCGCCCTGACGGCTCCGCCCGGCCGCTGACCGAGTCGCCCTGACCGGTCCGCCCGGCTGCTGACCGAGTCGCCCTGACCGGTCGGCCCGGCCGCTGACCGAGTCGAGCCCCACGCATGCCCGGGGCCGCCGGGCACCAGGGCGGGGGCGGCGCGCTCGTCGGTGTCCGGTTTGGGAGCGGCCGGGGCTGGGGTGTAGTGTTGTCGAGTCGACCAGGCTGTCTCCGCGTGCGAGCAGACAGCCATGAAAGCGGAGCGCCTGCTCCCACCCGAGTCGCCGCTACGGTGGCCGGGTCCCGGTCACCGGTTCCGGGCACGTCCCGGTTCCGGATGCGCGATCCTGTGATCGTGCCGACCGGTCGAGCGGGCCCTGGCATGCGCCGGGGCCTTCTGCTTTCCAGGTCGGTTCCCACCCGGGAACCGCGGGGGTCGGTGAGAGAGCAGAAACGACTCGAGGAGGCCCCATCAGCGTCGAACCACGCGTGAACGAGCAGATCCGGGCACGTGAGGTCCGACTGGTCGGCCCCGAGGGTGAGCAGGTGGGCATCGTCCCACTGGAGCGCGCCCTTCAGCTGGCCGCGGACGTCGATCTGGACCTGGTCGAGGTTGCGCCGATGGCGCGCCCGCCGGTGTGCAAGCTCATGGACTTCGGCAAGTTCAAGTACGAGAGCGCACTCAAGGCGCGCGAAGCGCGGCGTAATCAGCAGCAGACCGTCATCAAGGAAATGAAGCTCCGACCGAAGATCGATCCGCACGACTACGAGACCAAGAAGGGTCACGTGGTGCGGTTCCTCAAGGCGGGCGACAAGGTCAAGGTGACGATCATGTTCCGCGGTCGCGAGCAGAGCCGCCCGGAGCTGGGTTACCGGCTCCTGCGTCGGCTCGAATCCGAGATCACGGACCTGGGCTACGTCGAGGCCGCTCCGAAGCAGGACGGCCGAAACATGATCATGGTTCTCGCTCCGCATCGGGCCGTCAAGGCCTCCGCGGTCGCCGCTACGGCGTCCCGCGGTGCACCTCGGGACCGGGGCGCGGACGAGTCCGCCGCTCCGGAAGCCGATGAGACCGCGGCGGCCGGCGAGACCGCAGCAGCCGGTGACACCGGCACCGCCGCCGACACCAGCGGCGAGTAACAGGGGAGAAGACGTTCCACATGCCGAAGATGAAGAGCCACACGGGTATGGGTAAGCGGGTCAAGGTGACCGGCAAGGGCAAGATCGTTGCCCAGCAGGCCGGCCTCCGCCACAACCTGGAGAAGAAGCCCTCCACCCAGACCCGCCGGCTGACCGGCACGGTCGTGCTGGCCAAGGCCGACGTCAAGCGCATCAAGAAGCTGCTCGGCCGCTGACGCGCGCCACCTTTACGTAAGAAGGAGTTGAGATGGCACGCGTCAAGCGGGCTGTGAACGCCCAGAAGAAGCGTCGTACCCTGCTGGAGACCGCGAGCGGTTACCGCGGTCAGCGCTCCCGGCTGTACCGCAAGGCCAAGGAGCAGGTGCTGCACTCGATGCAGTACGCCTACCGGGACCGTCGTGACCGCAAGGGCGACTTCCGGCAGCTGTGGATCCAGCGGATCAACGCGGGCGCCCGGGCCAACGGGATGACCTACAACCGCCTGATCCAGGGCCTGCGTCTGGCCGGCATCGAGGTCGACCGCAAGATCCTGGCCGACCTGGCTGTCAACGACGCCGCCGCCTTCGCGGCGATCGTCGAGCTGGCCCGGGCCGCGGTCGCGGCCGAGGGCACCGGCGGCGCGGCGGCCCAGGCCGCCTGATCCCCGCGCACAAGAGCGAGGCGTCTCCCGTGTCGGCACCGCCGTCCGGGGGGCGCCTCAATCGTGCCGGAGGACCGCACACCATGGCCTTCACCCCCCGTACACCCAGGGTGGTCGCCGCCCGCCGGTTGCAGCGCCGCCGGGACCGCGAGGCCACCGGCCGGTTCCTGGCCGAGGGACCGCAGGCGGTCCGCGAGGCCCTCGCGCGGCCCGAGGTGGTCACCGAGCTGTTCGGTACGCCCACCGCCCTCGACCGGTACGCGGAGCTGGCCGCCGCTGCGGCCCGCGCCGACGTGCCGGTCTCCGAGGTGACCGACGAGGGGCTCGCCGCGCTGGCCGAGACCGTCGCCCCGCAGGGGCTGGTCGCCGTCTGCCGGCACCTGGACGTGCCGCTGGAGCAGGCCCTCGCCGGTACGCCCCGCCTGGTGGCGGTGCTCGCCGAGATCCGGGACCCGGGTAACGCCGGCACCGTGCTGCGCACCGCCGACGCGGCCGGGGCGGGCGCGGTGGTCTTCGCCGGCGACGCCGTCGACCCGTACAACGGCAAGTGCGTCCGGGCCTCCGCCGGCAGCCTCTTCCACGTGGACGTGGTCCGCGCCACCGACCCGGTCCAGGTGGTCGACGCGCTGCGCGCCAGCGGCCTGACCGTGCTGGCCACCACCGGCTACGGCGACAGCGACCTGGACGACCTGGCCGACGACGGGCGGCTCGCCGGGCCCACCGCCTGGCTGTTCGGCTCCGAGGCGCACGGGCTGCCGGAGGAGCTGGCCGCCGCGGCCGACGCCCGGGTCCGGGTGCCGCTGCACGGGCGCGCGGAGAGCCTGAACCTGGCTGCGGCGGCGGCGGTCTGCCTGTACGCTTCAGCGAGAGCACAGCGCTGAGGTGTCCACGCCCGGCGCGCATACCGCAGGGGAGAGCGTCCGTCGATGAACGCGCAACGGCGTTCGTTTAGCCAGCCCGCCGGTGTCGGCGGGCGGCGGGCCTGACCTGCTCCCTGCACGACACTCCTACCGGCGGGCTGCGGCGCAGCCGCGCGTCCGTAGACTCGCTTAGCCGCCCCGGTGAGGGCTGGCGCCGCCGTGAGGGAGTGCCCGTACGCCATGAGCTACCGCAACGATCCGTACGACCCGAAGCAGGTCGCCCTGCTCGACCCGGCCGCACTGGCCGCGGCCGTCGCCGACGCCACGAAGGCGTTCACGGCGGCCACCGACCCGGACGCGCTGACCGCGCTGCGTCCCGCGCACCTCGGTGACCGGTCACCGGTCTCGCTGGCCCGCCGCGAGATCGGCGCGCTGCCGCCGGCCGCGAAGTCGGACGCCGGCAAGCGGGTCAACGAGGCCCGCCGGGCGATCGAGACCGCGTACGCCGACCGCGCCGAGGTCGTGGAGCGCGAGCAGGCCGAGCGGGTGCTGGTGGAGGAGCGGGTGGACGTCACCCTGCCCTACGACCGGCGTCCGCGTGGCGCCCGGCACCCGCTGAGCACCCTGATGGAGTCGATCAGCGACCTGTTCGTCGGGATGGGCTACGAGGTGGCCGAGGGCCCCGAGGTCGACCTGGAGTGGGTCAACTTCGACGCGTTGAACATCCCCGCCGACCACCCGGCGCGCGGGCTGATGGACACCTTCCACATCGCACCGGAGGGCTCCGGCCTGGTGCTGCGCACGCACACCTCGACCGTGCAGACCCGTACGATGCTCAGCCGCACGCCGCCGATCTACGTGATCGTGCCGGGCCGCGTCTACCGCACCGACGAGGTGGACGCCACCCACAGCCCGGTCTTCCACCAGGCCGAGGGACTTGTCGTCGACAAGGGCATCACGATGGCGCACCTGCGCGGCACGCTCGACCACTTCGCCCGGGCGATCTTCGGCCCGGAGGCGAAGACCCGGTGGCGGCCGCACTACTTCCCGTTCACCGAGCCGTCGGCGGAGTTCGACGTCTGGTTCCCGGAGCACCGCGACGGCCCCCAGTGGGTCGAGTGGGGCGGCTGCGGGATGGTCAACCCGCGGGTGCTGCGCGCCTGCGGCGTGGACCCGGAGGTCTACTCCGGATTCGCCTTCGGCATGGGCATCGACCGGACCCTGATGGTCCGGCACGGGGTCAGCGACATCCGCCATCTCTTCGAGGGCGACGTGCGGTTCAGCCGCGCGCTCGGGACCGGGGCGTAGGCGATGCGGGTACGAGACACGGGAACGGTGGTCTGAAGTCATGCGAGTTTCTGTCAGTTGGCTGCGGGAGTACGTCGACCTCCCCGCCGACCTGCCCACCAGTGACCTGGAGCAGGCCCTGATCGACCTCGGCATCGAGGTCGAGTCCGTGGTGGACCTGCGGGCGTCCGTCACCGGCCAGCTGGTCGTCGGCGAGGTGCGCGAGATCGAGGAGCTCACCGGCTTCAAGAAGCCGATCCGGTTCTGCCGGGTCGACGTGGGTGACGCCAACGGCACCGGTGAGCCGCAGGAGATCGTCTGCGGGGCGCGCAACTTCGCGCCCGGCGACCGGGTGGTGGTGATCCTGCCCGGCGGTGTGCTGCCCGGCGGCTTCGCCATCGGCGCCCGCAAGACCTACGGGCACAACTCCGCCGGGATGATCTGCTCGGCGAAGGAGCTGGGCCTGGGCGAGGACCACTCGGGCATCATCGTGCTGCCGCCGGACGTGGCGGCCAAGCCGGGCGACGATGCGCGGCCGGTGGTCGGCCTCGACGACGTGGTGTTCGAGCTGGAGATCACCCCTGACCGGGGGTACGGGTTGAGCCTGCGCGGCCTGGCCCGGGAGCTGTCGCACGCCTTCGACGTGCCGCTGCGCGACCCGGCCCTGGTGCCCGCGCCGACCGGCACCGAGGCGCCCGCGTACCCGGTGGAGGTGCGCGACCCGATCGGCTGCGACCGCTTCGCCGCCCGCATGGTCCGCGGCGTCGACCCGACCGCGCCCACGCCGTCGTGGATGCAGCAGCGGCTCGTCACCGCGGGCATCCGCAGCATCTCGCTGCCGGTCGACATCACCAACTACGTGATGCTGGAGCTGGGTCAGCCGATGCACGCCTTCGACGCCGACCGGATCGCCGGGCCGCTGGTGGTCCGCCGCGCCGAGCCGGGGGAGAAGCTGACCACCCTGGACGGGGTGCAGCGGGTGCTCGCCGGCGACGACATGGTGATCTGCGACGCTGGGCTGGACAACGCCCTCGCGGGCGAGGGCGCCGGCGTCCCGATCTCGCTCGCCGCGGTGATGGGCGGCGAGACCAGCGAGGTCGTCGCCGGCACCACCAACGTGCTCTTCGAGGCGGCGCACTGGGACCCGGCGATGGTCGGGCGCACCGCCCGCCGGCACAAGCTGTTCAGCGAGGCCGCGAAGCGTTGGGAGCGGGGCGTCGACCCGGCCCTGCCGCTGGTCGCGCTGGAGCGGGCCGTGCGGCTGCTCACCGAGCACGGTGGCGGCACCCCGGGTGCGGAGATCCTGGACATCGATCACGTCCGTCCGCGTACCCCGATCACCCTGCCGGCGGACCTGCCCACCCGGCGGGTCGGGGTCGAGTATCCGCCGGCGCGGGTGGTCGCCCTGCTGGAGCGGGTCGGCTGCACGGTCGCGCAGGGCGCGGACCGGTTGGCCGAGGACCCGGGCGCGGTCGGCGTCGCCAGCGGCGCCGGGGTGGCGCTCAGCGTCACGCCACCGAGCTGGCGGCCCGACCTGACCGACCCGGCCGACCTCGTCGAGGAGGTGGTCCGCCTCGACGGGTACGACCGGGTGCCGTCGGTGCTGCCGACCGCGCCGCCCGGTCGCGGGTTGACCCCGCGGCAGCGTCGGCGGCGGGCGGTCGCCTGGTCGCTGGCCGAGCGGGGGTACGTGGAGGTGCTCGCGCACCCGTTCGTGTCGCCGGAGCTGGCCGACCTGCTGGGCATGTCGGCCGACGATCCGCGCCGGCCGGCGGTGCGGCTGGCCAACCCGCTGTCCGAGGAGGAGCCGCTGCTGCGCACCACGCTGCTCGGCCCGCTGCTCGGCATTCTCAAGCGCAACCTCGGTCGGGGGCACCGTGACCTCGCGCTGTACGAGATCGGGGCGGTGTTCCACCCGCGCGTCGGCGCGGGCAGCCCGCCGGCGATGGGCGTGGACCGGCGTCCCACCGACGAGGAGTTCGCGGCCGCCGACGCGGTGGTGCCGGCGCAGCCCGTGCACGTCGCGGTGGTGCTGACCGGTGACCTCGACCCGGCCGGCTGGTGGGCTCCGGGCCGGGCGGCCGGCTGGGCGGACGCCATCGAGGCGGCGCGTGACGTGCTGGCCGCCGCCGGTGTTCCCGATGAGGGGGTCGAGGTGCGTGCCGCCGAGTACGCCCCGTGGCACCCCGGCCGCTGCGCCGAGCTGCGGGTCGACGGCACGGTCGTCGGGCACGCCGGCGAGCTGCACCCGGCGGTGGTGGCGGCGTTGGAGCTGCCCCGCCGGACCTGCGCGATGGAGCTGTCCCTGGACGCGCTGCCGTCCGCGCCGGTGACGCCCGCCCCGACGGTGTCCGGCTTCCCGCCGGCGCTGATCGACGTGGCGCTGGTGGTGGACGAGTCGGTGCCGGCGGAGCAGGTGCGCCGGGCGCTGGAGGCGGGCGCCGGCGAGCTACTGGAGGACGTGCGACTGTTCGACGTGTACTCCGGTGAGCAGCTCGGCGCGGGTCGCCGGTCGCTGGCGTACAAGCTCACCTTCCGGGCGCCGGACCGGACGCTCACCGTCGAGGAGGCGGTGGCCGCCCGGGACGCGGCGGTGGCCGTGGCCGCCGAACGCCTCGGCGCCACCCTGCGCGGCGCCTGAGGGGCGTCGGTACGCGGACAGCCCGCGGTGGTCGTCGCGCTCGCGGCGGCCACCGCCGGCTTTTGTGGGCCCGCCGGCACCTGCGCGGCAACTCCTGAGGGGGCTCATGTCATCGCGCTGCGTCACCGGAGCCGTTCGCCGCGTGCCCTATCGGCCGAAAGGGCACCGGCCTCGGCATGTTCGGTTACCCGCGAGTCACCTCTGAGCGGTTAGCCTGCTTGGATTCCGGCGACCACCGGAGGACACCCCCACCACCCCCATGGGAGTTGATCCATGTTCGAGGATCAGGCCGCGCAGGTCAGGACGGTCGACGTCTGCATCGTCGGTGGCTGCGGTCGGGTGGGTCTGCCGCTGGGCATCGCCTTCGCGGCCCGCGGCCTCTCCGTCGTGTTGTACGACATCAACGCCGACGCGGTGGCCACGGTGAACGCGGCGCGGCTCCCGTTCGCCGAGCCCGGCGCGGCGGAGCCGCTGGCGGAGGCGGTCGCCGCCGGGCGACTGCGGGCGACCACCGATCCGGCCAGCGTGGGCGGCTCCGAGCATCTCGTGGTGGTCGTCGGCACGCCGGTGGACGAGCACCTCAACCCGGACCTCGGCGCGGTGCCCCGGGCTCTGGAGCGGTGCGCCGAGCACCTGCGCGACGGGCAGCTCGTGGTGCTCCGCAGCACCGTCTACCCGGGAGTGACGGCGCTGACCGAGAAGCTGCTGGCCGGCAAGGGCATCCGGGCGGACGTGGCGTTCTGTCCGGAGCGGATCGCCGAGGGCCGGGCGATGACCGAGCTGTTCGCGCTGCCGCAGATCGTGGCGGCGCGGACGCCGGCGGCGCTGGCCCGGGCGGAGAAGCTCTTCCGGCATCTGACTGAGGAGATCGTGCCGCTCGAGCCGGAGGAGGCGGAGCTGGCGAAGTTGTTCACCAACACCTGGCGCTACATCAAGTTCGCCACCGCCAACCAGTTCTGGATGATGGCCAACGACTTCGGGCTCGACTTCGCCCGGATCCGGCACGCCGTGGCGTACGACTATCCGCGCGCGGCGGACCTGCCGATGCCGGGTTTCGCCGCCGGGCCGTGCCTGTTCAAGGACACCATGCAGTTGGCCGCGTTCAACCGCAACAACTTCGTGCTCGGCCACTCCGCCATGTTGATCAACGAGGGGTTGCCGCTGTACCTGGTGTCCCGGTTGGAGGACCGGTTCGACCTGTCCGAGATGACCGTCGGCATCCTCGGCATGGCGTTCAAGGGTGGCAGCGACGACCCGCGGGAGAGCCTGGCGTACAAGCTGCGCAAGATCCTTGCGTTGAAGACCCGCGAGACGCTCTGCACCGACCCGTACGTGGCCGACGAGCGCTTCGTCGATCTGGCCGAGGTGCTGCGCCGGGCCGACCTGCTGGTCATCGCGGCCCCGCATGAGCAGTACGCCCGGCTGGAGACCGACACCCCGCTGATCGACATGTGGGGGCTGACCGGGCAGGGCGTGCGGGTATGACGCCGCGCGTGTCGGTCATCGTCCCGGTCTACAACGAGGGCGAGGCGATCGTCCGCTGCCTGGAGCGGATGCTGCGCGAGATGCTGCTCCCGGCCGAGGTGCTGATCGTGCACGACATGCCGGAGGACACCACCGTCCCGTACGCCGAGCAGATCGCCCGGCGCGATCCCCGGGTCCGTGCCGTGCTCAACACCTACGGTCGTGGGCCCGCGAACGCGATCCGGTTCGGCGTCGACGCGGCCCAGGCCCCCGTCGTGGTGGTCACCATGGCCGACGGCTGCGACGACCCGCGCCAGATCGACGAACTGGCCCGGCTGGTGGACCGGGGCGTGGTGGTCGCCGCCGCCTCCCGGTACATGCCGGGCGGGCAGCAGGTGGGCGGGCCGAGGCTGAAGCGGATGATGTCCCGGTGGGCCGGGCGCAGCCTCTACACCTTCGCCCGGGTCGGCACCCGGGACGCCACCAACAGCTTCAAGGCGTACGACACGGCCTTCGTCCGGGAGGTGGGCATCGAGTCCCGGACCGGGTTCGAGATCGGCCTGGAGCTGACCGCGAAGGCCACCCGGCTGCGGCTGCCGGTGGCCGAGATCCCGACGATCTGGCTGGACCGGCCGCTGGGCGAGTCCCACTTCGACCTGGGCCGTTTCCTGCCCGGGTACCTGCGGTGGTACTTCTTCGCCTACGGTCGGCGGCTGGGCCGGGCGAGGTTCGCCGCGGGCACGGCGGCGGCGGCCGTGCCGGCGCCGCGCGACCCGCAGGACAACAGCACCGAGTACGAGAAAACCGCTTAGGAGCGCACGTGGCGAAGGTCCTGGTAACTGGTTCGGCCGGATTCATCGGTGGCTACCTCGTCGAGGAGCTGTTGGACCGGGGCCACGAGGTGGTGGGGGTCGACAACTTCTCCAAGTACGGGCCGGTGACCCACAGCTACGACGAGCATCCCCGCTACCGTTTCGTCGAGGGTGACGCCCGCGACGTCGACCTGCTCACCGATCTGCTGGACGGCTGCGACCACCTGGTGGCCGGGGCGGCGATGATCGGCGGCATCTCCTACTTCCACGCGTACGCCTACGACCTGCTGGCGACCAACGAGCGGATCATGGCGGCGACCTGCGACGCGGCGATCCGGGCGCACCGGGAGGGGCGGCTGGCCAAGGTCACCTACCTCTCCTCCTCGATGGTCTACGAGTCGACCGAGCAGTGGCCGAGCCGGGAGGGCGACGAGCGGCGCGTCCCACCGCCGCTGTCGTCGTACGGGTTCCAGAAGCTGGCCGTGGAGTACTACGCCCGCACCGCCTGGGAGCAGTACCAGGTGCCGTACACCATCGTCCGGCCGTTCAACTGCGTGGGCGTCGGCGAGGGGCGGGCGCTCGGCCAGGCCGAGGTGCTCTCGGGCAACGTGAAGCTGGCCATGTCGCACGTCGTTCCGGACCTGGTGCAGAAGATCGTCAAGGGGCAGGACCCGCTGCACATCCTGGGCGAGGGCAACCAGGTGCGGCACTACACGTACGGCGGTGACCTGGCTCGGGGGATCGCCACCGCGATCGAGCATCCGGCCGCGCGGAACGAGGACTTCAACCTGTCGACCGCGGAGTCGACCAGCGTGCTGGAGTTGGCCGAGCTGATCTGGCACAAGATCAAGGGGTCGGATGTGCCGTTCCGGTACGTCTGCGACGAGCCGTTCCGCTACGACGTGCAGAAGCGCGTGCCGGATGTCACCAAGGCCCGTGAGGTGCTCGGGTTCACCGCGACGACGTCGCTGGACGTGATGCTCGACGAGGTCGTCCCCTGGGTGAGTCGGGCCGTCGCGGAGGGCCGCCTCTGAACGTTCCATCCCGTTTTTCGCCGTTCCGGCCCGTGTCGCCCCGCGACCCGGGCCGGACGTGTGTCCGGCGGCACGCGCATCATTCCCATGCAGTGGACTGTATGAACTTGCAGCGCCTCGATCATGGCGCTAACCTTCGTTGCATAGTCATGCGGAGGTGAGTATGGGAATCCGAGTCGCGGTCGCCGGAGCGAGCGGCTACGCCGGGGGCGAGCTGCTGCGCCTGGTCGCCGGGCACCCGGAGTTCGACCTGGTCGCCGCCACCGCGCACCGCCAGGCCGGGCACCGCGTCGACGTGGTGCACCCGCAGCTCACCGGGCTCGACCTGGTGTTCGGCGAGACCGACCCTTCGACGCTCACCGACGCGGACCTGGTCTTCCTGGCGGTGCCGCACGGCGAGTCGGCCGTGCTGGCCGCCCAGATCCCGCCGCACGTGCGGATCGTCGACCTGGGGGCGGACCACCGGCTCGCCGACCCGTACCACTGGGCCCAGTACTACGGCGGCCCGTACGCCGGCCAGTGGACCTACGGCCTGCCCGAGCTGCCCGGCCAGCGGGAGCTGATCGCCGGCTCGACCCGCGTGGCGAACACCGGCTGCTACGCGGCGGCGATCACCCTGGCGCTCGCGCCGCTGATCGCGGCCGGCGCGGCCAACCCCGCCGACGTGGTGGTGGTCGCCGCCTCCGGCACCTCCGGCGCCGGGCGGGCGGCCAAGCCGCACCTGCTGGCCAGCGAGGTGCTGGGGGACCTGTCGCCGTACCGGGTCGGCACCCACCAGCACGTGCCGGAGATCAAGCAGGCGTCCGGGGCGACCGGTCTGTCGTTCACCCCGGTCCTGGCGCCGATGCCCCGCGGCATCCTGGCCACGGTCACCGCGCTGCCGACCCACGGCGTCGACCCGCAGCACGTGCTGGCGCAGGCGTACGCGGACGACCCGTTCGTGCACGTGCTGCCCGAGGGCAGGTGGCCGCACACCGCGGCCACGCTGGGTTCGAACTCCTGCCACCTGCAGGCCACCGTCGACGTGGACTCCGGCCGCCTGATCGTGCTCAGCGCGCTGGACAACCTGGGCAAGGGCGCCGCCGGCCAGGCCGTCCAGAACGCCAACCTGATGCTCGGCCTGCCGGAGACCACCGGCCTGTCCGTCTGGGGGGTCACCCCGTGAGCGTCACTACCCCGCGGGGGTTCCGGGCGGCCGGGGTGGCTGCCGGCCTGAAGGCCAGTGGTGGCTCGGACGTCGCGCTGGTGGTCAACGACGGCCCGGACGCCGGCGTCGCCGCGGTGTTCACCAGCAACCGGATCAAGGCCGCGCCGGTGCTCTGGACGCAGCAGGTCGTGCGTGGCGGTGTGGTCCGCGCGGTGGTGCTCAACTCCGGCGGCGCCAACGCCTGCACCGGCCCGGCCGGGTTTCAGGACACCCACGCCACCGCCGAGCACACCGCCGCCGCGCTGACCTCGGTGAGCCCACGGCTGATTCTCGGCGCGGGTGAGGTGGCGGTCTGCTCCACCGGGCTGATCGGGGAGCGGCTGCCGATGCCGAAGCTGCTGCCCGGCGTCCGCTCGGCGATCCGGGGGCTGTCGCGGGACGGCGGCACGGCCGCCGCCGAGGCCATTCTGACCACGGACACCCGCTCGAAGACCACGGTGGCCCGGGGCAGCGGCTGGACCGTCGGCGGGATGGCCAAGGGCGCCGGGATGCTCGCGCCCGGGATGGCCACCATGCTCTGCGTGCTGACCACCGACGCGGTGGCCGGGCCGGCGACGTTGGACGAGGTGCTGCGCGCGGCCACGCGGGTCAGCTTCGACCGGGTGGACTCGGACGGCTGCATGTCGACCAACGACACCGTGCTGCTGCTGGCCAGCGGCGCGAGCGGCATCGAGCCGACGCCGGCCGAGCTGGCCGCAGCGGTCACCGCGGCCTGCCACGACCTGGCCCAGCAGCTGGTCGCCGACGCCGAGGGCGCCACCAAGCAGATCGCCATCGACGTGGTCGGCGCCGCCGACGAGGACGACGCGGTCGAGGTGGGCCGCTCGGTGGCCCGTAACAACCTGGTCAAGACCGCGTTGTTCGGCAACGACCCGAACTGGGGCCGGATCCTCGCCGCGGTGGGCACCACCGCCGCCGCGTTCGAGCCCGACGGCGTGGACGTGGCCGTCAACGGGGTGTGGGTGTGCCGGGGCGGCGGCGCCGCCGAGGACCGCTCGAAGGTCGACCTGACCGGGCGGGACGTGACCATCCGGATCGACCTGCACGCCGGCACGTCGGCCGCGACGATCTGGACCAACGACCTGTCCCACGCGTACGTGCACGAGAACTCGGCGTACTCCACATGAGCCTCAGCACCGACCTCACCCGCGCCCAGGTCAAGGCGGAGACGCTGATCGAGGCGCTGCCCTGGCTGGCCCGCTTCTCCGGCTCCACGGTCGTCGTCAAGTACGGCGGCAACGCCATGACCGACCCCGAGTTGCAGCGGGCGTTCGCCGCCGACATGGTCTTCCTGCGGTACGCCGGGCTCAAGCCGGTGGTGGTGCACGGCGGTGGTCCGCAGATCTCCGCCATGCTGGGCCGGCTCGGCATCGCCAGTGAGTTCCGCGGCGGCCTGCGGGTGACCACCGCCGAGGCGATGGACGTGGTCCGGATGGTGCTGGTCGGGCAGGTGGGCCGGGAACTCGTCGGGCTGATCAACTCGCACGGCCCCTTCGCCGTCGGCCTCTCCGGCGAGGACGCCCGGCTGTTCACCGCGGTGCGCCGCCCGGCGTACGTGGACGGGCTGCCGGTCGACGTCGGCCAGGTCGGCGACGTCGAGTCGGTGGACGTGTCGGCGGTGACCGACCTGATCGCGGCCGGCCGGATCCCGGTGATCTCCACGGTCGCGCCGGACGTCGACGGGGTGCTGCACAACCTCAACGCGGACACCGCCGCCGCCGCGCTGGCCGTCGCGTTGCGGGCCCGCAAGCTGGTCGTCCTCACCGACGTGGCCGGCCTGTACGCCGACTGGCCGGACACCACCAGCCTGGTCTCGGAGATCGCCGCCGACGACCTCGCCACGCTGCTGCCCAGCCTCCAGTCGGGGATGGTGCCGAAGATGGAGGCCTGCCTGCGGGCGGTGCGCGGGGGAGTCCCCGCCGCGCACGTCGTCGACGGTCGGGTGGCGCACTCCACGTTGCTCGAGGTGTTCACCTCGGAAGGGTTCGGAACGATGGTCGTGAGCGCGAGGAGTGAGCCTGCGAGCCCCGCAGTCGCGAACAAGAAGGGCTCGGTCGCGTCATGAGCGCACTGGTGCAGCGCTGGAGCCAGTCCATGATGGACAATTACGGCACCCCGCCGATGGCGCTGGTCTCCGGCGCCGGCGCGGTCGTGGTCGACGACGCCGGCCGGAAGTACCTCGACCTGGTGGGCGGGATCGCGGTGAACGCCCTCGGCCACGCCCACCCGGCCGTGGTGGCCGCCGTCTCGAAGCAGGTCGCCACCCTCGGGCACGTCTCCAACCTCTACGTGGCCGAGCCGCCGGTCGCCCTCGCCGAGCTGCTGCTGGCGCTCGCCGGCCGGCCGGGCCGGGTCTTCTTCGCCAACTCCGGCGCGGAGGCGAACGAGGCGGCGTTCAAGCTCTCCCGGCGTACCGGCCGCAGCCACGTGGTGGCCACCCGGGGCGGTTTCCACGGCCGCACCATGGGCGCCCTCGCCTTGACCGGCCAGCCGGCCAAGGCCGACCCGTTCCGCCCGCTGCCCGGCGAGGTGACCCACGTCGACTACGGCGACGTCGCCGCCCTCGAGGCCACCGTCACCGACGCCACCGCCATGGTGGTCCTGGAGCCGATCCAGGGCGAGAACGGCGTGGTCGTGCCGCCGGCCGGATACCTCGCCGCCGCCCGACGGATCACGGCCGCGCACGGGGCGCTGCTCGTGCTCGACGAGGTGCAGACCGGCATCGGCCGCACCGGCCATTGGTTCGCCCACCAGGCCGAGGGCGTGGAGCCGGACGTGGTCACCCTGGCCAAGGGGCTGGGCGGCGGGCTGCCGATCGGCGCCACGCTGGCCTTCGGCCGGGCCGCCGACCTGCTCACCCCCGGCTCGCACGGCACCACCTTCGGCGGCAACCCGATCAGCTGCGCCGCCGCGCTCGCCGTGGTGGCGACCATCGCCAACGAGGGGCTGCTCGACCACGTCAAGCGGGTCGGCGAGCGGCTGCGCCACGGCATCGAGGCGCTGGACCGCCCGCTGGTCGCCGGTGTGCGGGGCGCGGGTCTGCTGCTCGGCGTGGCGCTCACCGCCCCGGTGGCGCCGGTGCTCGCCGAGGCGCTGCGCGAGGCCGGTTTCCTGGTCAACCCGGTGCAGCCGGGCGTGGTCCGGCTGGCCCCGCCGCTGATCCTCACCACCGCCCAGGTGGACACTTTCCTCGCCGCGCTACCGGCCGCCCTGGACGCGGCCGCCCCGGCGGCCGCCCCGGCGGCCGCCGGCACCGATCGTGCAGGAACGGCGCCGCACCAGGGGCCGGCATCCTCCACGATCTCGACGCCGGCCACCGCCACGACCACGACGGGGACGACCGCATGAGCCGGCACTTTCTGCGCGACGACGATCTCTCGCCCGCCGAGCAGACCACGGTGCTCGACCTGGCGGCGCGGATGAAGGCCGACCGGTTCGGCCACCGGCCGCTGTCCGGGCCGCGCTCGGTGGCGGTGCTCTTCGACAAGCAGAGCCTGCGCACCAGGATCTCGTTCGACGCCGGGATCGCCGAGCTGGGCGGGCACCCCCTCGTCGTGGACACCCAGGTCACCCACTTCGGCCGGGGCGAGTCGCTGGCCGATGCCGGGCGGGTGCTGTCCCGCTACGTCGCGGCCATCGTCCTGCGCACCCACGGCGACGACCGGATCGCCGAGGTGGCGGCCGGCGCGAGCGTGCCGGTGATCAACGCGCTCACCGACGGCTTCCACCCCTGCCAACTGCTGGCCGACCTGCTCACCGTCCGCGAGCGGTTCGGCGGCACGGCCGGCCGCACCCTGACCTACGTGGGGGACGGCGCGAACAACATGGCCCAGTCGTACCTGCTGGCCGGGGCCACGGCCGGGATGCACGTACGGGTCGCCGGGCCGGCGGGCTTCGCACCGGACCCGACCGTGCTGAGCCGGGCGGCGGAGATCGCCGCCGGCACCGGCGGATCGGTGCGGGCCCTGACCGATCCGGGTCAGGCGGTACGCGACGCCGACGTGGTGGCCACCGACACCTGGACGTCGATGGGGCAGGAGGACGACGGGCTGGACCGGATCACCCCGTTCCTGCCGTACCAGGTCAACAAGGAGCTGCTCGGCCAGGCCGCGCCGGACGCGATCGTGCTGCACTGCCTACCCGCGCACCGCGGCGAGGAGATCACCGACGAGGTGCTCGACGGCCCGCAGAGCGCGGTCTTCGACCAGGCGGAGAACCGGCTGCACGCCCAGAAGGCGCTGCTGACGTTCCTGGTCGGCGCCGGAGCCGGAACGGGGGAGTCCCGATGACCGCCCCGCTGACCCGCGCCGCGCGGCACGCCCGGATCGTGGAGCTGATCCGTGACAAGGCCGTCCGCTCGCAGACCGAACTGGCCGACCTGCTCGCCGCCGACGGCGTCGGAGTCACCCAGGCCACCCTTTCGCGGGATCTGGAGGAGCTCGGCGCGGTCAAGGTGCGCGGCGGCGACGGGCCGGCGATCTATCTGATCCCCGAGGACGGCCACCGGCCGCTGCGCGACGCCGAGGCGGCCCCCGCGCGGCTGGTGCGGCTGCTGCGTGAGCTGCTCAACGGGGTCGACTCCAGCGGCAACATCGCCGTGCTGCGCACCCCGCCGGGCGCAGCCCAATACCTGGCCAGCGCGTTGGACCGAGCGGGCCTGCCCGAGGTCGTCGGCACCATCGCCGGCGACGACACCATCCTCGTCGTGGCCCGTGAGGCCGTCGGCGGGGCCGCACTCGGCGACAAGCTCGCCGGCTGGGCCCGCGGGGAAGACAACGTTGAAGGGAGCACCACATCATGACCGAGCGGGTCGTCCTGGCGTACTCCGGAGGGCTGGACACCTCCGTCGCCATTCCTTACCTGGCCGAGCAGACCGGCGCCGAGGTGATCGCGGTGGCGGTCGACGTCGGGCAGGGCGGCGAGGACCTCGACGCCATCCGGCAGCGGGCGCTGGACTGCGGCGCCGCCGAGTCCGAGCTGGTCGACGCGCGCGACGAGTTCGCCGCCGACTACTGCCTGCCGGCCATCCGGGCGAACGCCCTCTACATGGACCGCTACCCGCTGGTCTCGGCGCTGTCCCGGCCGCTGATCGTCAAGCACCTGGTGGCCGCGGCCCGTAAGCACGGCGGGACGATCGTCTCGCACGGCTGCACCGGCAAGGGCAACGACCAGGTCCGGTTCGAGGTCGGCCTGAACGCGCTCGCCCCCGACCTGAAGATCATCGCGCCGGCCCGGGACTACGCCTGGACGCGGGACAAGGCGATCGCGTTCGCCGAGGAGAAGGGGCTGCCGATCGACGTGTCGGCCAAGTCGCCGTACTCCATCGACCAGAACCTGTGGGGCCGCGCGGTGGAGACCGGCTTCCTGGAGGACATCTGGAACGCCCCGATCGAGGACCTGTACTCGTACACCTCCGACCCGGCGCAGGAGCGCGACGCCGACGAGGTCGTGATCACCTTCGACGCCGGCGTGCCGGTGGCCATCGACGGTGAGACGGTCACGCCGTACCAGGCGATCCTGGAGCTGAACCGGCGCGCCGGCGCGCAGGGCGTGGGCCGCCTCGACATGGTCGAGGACCGGCTGGTCGGCATCAAGAGCCGCGAGGTGTACGAGGCGCCCGGCGCGATCGCGCTGATCACCGCCCACCAGGAGCTGGAGGCGGTCACCGTCGAGCGGGATCTGGCCCGGTTCAAGAAGAGCGTCGACCAGCGCTGGGGTGAGCTGGTCTACGACGGCCTGTGGTTCTCGCCGTTGAAGGACTCGCTGGACGCCTTCATCGACGACGCGCAGCGGCACGTGAGCGGCGAGGTGCGGATGACCCTGCACGGCGGCCGGGCGACCGTCACCGGTCGGCGCTCCGAGGCGAGCCTCTACGACTTCGGGATGGCCACCTACGACACCGGCGACACCTTCGACCAGTCGCTTGCGAAGGGTTTCGTGCAGCTGTGGGGTCTGCCGAGCCGGATGGCCGCCGCGCGCAACGCCCGGCTGGGCAGCTCCGGCCAGTGATCCGTGCGAGCGCGAGGAGTGAGCGAGCGCGGCGAGTGAGCCCCGCAGTCGCGAGCGAAGGGCAAGCAGAGCAATGATGGGCGGCGTGGACGACAAGAGCCTGACCGAGAACAGCGCCGCCACCAACCGGACGAGCCTGTGGGGTGGCCGGTTCGCCGGCGGCCCCGCCGAGGCGCTCGCCCGGCTGTCGGTGAGCGTGCAGTTCGACTGGCGCCTGGCCCCGTACGACATCGCCGGTTCCCGGGCGCATGCCCGGGTCCTGGCGGGTGCCGGCCTGCTCGACCCGGAGGAGCTGGGCCGGATCCTGGCGGCCCTGGACGACCTGGAGGCCGCCTGCGCCTCCGGGGCGTTCCGCCCCACGGTCGACGACGAGGACGTGCACACGGCGCTGGAACGCGGGCTGATCGAGCGGCTGGGCAGCCTCGGCGGCAAGCTGCGCGCCGGCCGGTCCCGCAACGACCAGGTCGCCACGGACCTGCGGCTCTACCTGCGCGACCACGCCCGGGGTGTGGCCAGCCGGGTGGTGGAGCTGGCCGAGGCGCTGGTCGAGCAGGCCGAGCGGCACGTCGACACCGCCGCCCCCGGGATGACCCACCTTCAGCACGCCCAGCCGGTCACCTTCGGGCACTGGCTGCTCGCCCACGTGCAGCCGCTGCTGCGCGACCTGGAGCGGCTGCGCGACTGGGACCACCGCGCGGCGATCAGCCCGCTCGGCGCGGGCGCGCTGGCCGGGTCCGGCCTGCCGCTGGACCCGGTGGCGGTGGCGAAGGAGCTGGGTTTCCGCACGTCGTTCGCCAACTCGATGGACGCCGTCGCCGACCGCGACTTCGTCGCCGAGTTCCTCTTCACCACCGCGATGATCGGGGTGCACCTGTCCCGGCTCGGCGAGGAGGTGGTGCTCTGGACCTCGCACGAGTTCGGCTGGGTGGAGCTGGACGACGCGTTCGCCACCGGCTCGTCGATCATGCCGCAGAAGAAGAACGCGGACATTGCCGAGCTGGCCCGGGGCAAGTCCGGCCGGCTGGTCGGTGGGCTGATGACCGTGCTGACCATGCTCAAGGGCCTGCCGATGACCTACGACCGGGACATGCAGGAGGACAAGGAGCCGGCCTTCGACGCGGTCGACACCCTGGAGCTGCTGCTCCCGGCCCTGGCCGGAATGATCTCCACGATGACGGTCCGCGTGGACCGTCTGGTGGCCGCCGCGCCGGTCGGCTTCTCGCTGGCCACCGAGGTGGCCGACTGGCTCGTCCGCAAGGGCGTGCCGTTCCGTGACGCGCACGAGATCACCGGCCGCCTGGTGGCGCTCTGCGCGGCCCGGGACTGCGAGCTGGACGAGGTCTCCGACGCCGATCTGGCCGCGGTCAGCGAGCACCTCGACCCGTCGGTACGCAAGGTGCTCTCGGTCCGTTCGGCGCTCGCGGCCCGGACCACCCCCGGCTCGACCGGCCCCGGGCCGGTCGCCGACCAGCTCGCCGCCGCCGCGGACCGGCTGGCCGGCTGGCGGGAGTGGGCCACCGAGCGGGTCGTCCCGCGCTGATCTCGCCGTGGCGCCGGAGCTGTCCGCTTCCGGCGCCGCGGTCGGTTCAGGCCGTCGGGCGCTCCCGCTTCGGGAGCTTGGCCACCACCATGTCGTACGACGCGTCGACGGCCTCGGACAGTTCGTCGGGGTCGATCCCGCCGTCCAGGCGCAGCGTGTTCCACCCGGACCGGCCGATGTAGGCCATCACCCTGGCGTCGTCGGGGTGCCGGTGCAGCCACTCGTCGGCCACCTCACGGGTCGGCCCGCACTTCAGGCCGATCGTCGGGGTTCCGTCGCCGTTGCCGAGGAAGGCGAAGATCCGGCTGCCCACCTTCACCACCTCGTCGCCCTCCCACGGCCGGTCCAGCCACGCCCCCGGCTTGGCCAGGCAGTACGCCAGCATCTCCGCGCGCTCCATGGGTGCCTCCCGGAATCGTCGTGCGCACAGTCTGCCCGCCCGGCCGCTGGTCGGCGCGCGCCGTGCCGGTCGGGTCGCCACCCTCTGCACCGGTGGCGGGTCAGCCGGTCTGCTCGGCGGAGCGGGCGGCGACCCGCTCGTAGCGCTGCCGGGCGGCCTGCGCGCTGCCCAGGCCCAGCCCGTACGCGATGGCCTGCCAGGTCAGCCCCCGGTCGCGGGCCAGCGTCAACAGCCCCGCCTCCAGGGCGTCCAGCTCGGCGCGCACGTGCGGGAGCAGGGTCAGGGCGGCGGTGAGGTCGGCGCCGTCGACCGGCTCCTCGGTGGGCTCCCGCTCGGCCCCGCCCGCGGCCAGCGCGGTGACCAGGGCCACCGCCTCCCACGGGTCCAGCACGTACGGGTGGGCCCAGCGTCCTCGCCGGGCCTCGGTGCCGGCGTGCCGCTCGCTGATCCGTTGCAGCGCGTCGTGCGTGCGGTGGGCGCGCGCCCGGGCCGGGCTCGGCGCGGTGAACTGGTCGTCGGTCGTCATGCTCCGATCACAACCCATCAACTTCCTGTTGTCAACAGAATGTTGAAACGCCGAGGGTCGCGGCGATGGTCGGCGGGACGGGCTGGGTACCGTCGGGTCATGGATCTGCTGCCCGGTGACCACCACGCCGACGCCGACGCCGGCCTGGCGACGCTGGCGGACCTGCTCGCCGGCCCGCTGCTGCCGGCCGCGCGTGGGCTGCTCGGCTGCCTGCTGCACGCCGGCGGGGTGACCGTCCGGATCACCGAGGTCGAGGCGTACGCCGGCACGGCCGGAGATCCGGCCTCGCACGCGCACCGGGGGCGCACCCCACGCAACGCGGTGATGTTCGGGCCGGCCGGGCACACCTACGTCTACTTCACCTACGGCATGCACTGGTGCATGAACGTGGTCACCGGAGTCGAGGGGGAGGCCGCCGCGGTGCTGCTACGCGCCGGTGCGGTGGTCGACGGGCTGGCCACGGCACGCGCCCGCCGACCTGCCGTACGCCGGGACGTGGATCTGGCCCGGGGGCCGGCTCGGCTCTGCGCCACGCTCGGCATCGACCGCGCCGCGTACGGCGGATACCTGCTCGGCGACGGGCCGGTCCGGTTGCGCCCCGCGGCGTCGCCGGTGCCCCCGCAGGCGGTGGTCGCCGGTCCACGGGTCGGCGTGACCGGAGCCCACGACCTGCCGTGGCGGTTCTGGCTCGACGGCGATCCGACGGTCAGCGCGTACCGCCGGCACGTGCCCCGCGCCCGGCGCTGAGCGCCGGCGCGGCGTGTGGCCTGGCGAATCTGTCGGGGGGTGTGGCCATAATCACCGCACCTACTCGCCGACGGACCGGAGGACGTCATGGCAACGCTGCTCGCGATCGGCACGGCCAAGGGATTGTTTCTCGCCACCAGCGCCGACGACCGGCGCACCTGGGAGATCACCGGCCCGCACTTCCCGATGACCGGCGTCTACGCGGTCGCGGTCGACACCCGCCGCCCCACCCCGCGGCTGCTGGCCGGGGTGACCAGCTCACACTTCGGGCCCAGCGTCGCCACCAGCGACGACCTCGGCGCCACCTGGGACGAGCCCGACGTGGCCCCGGTCGCCTTCCCGGCCGACACCGACGCGACCCTCGGGCGGGTCTGGCAGCTGATGCCGGCCGGCCCCGACGAGCCGGACGTGGTCTGGGCCGGCACCGAGCCCTCGGCGCTGTTCCGGTCCACCGACGGCGGCCGCAGCTTCGAGCTGGTCCGTTCACTCTGGGACCACCCGCACCGCCCCGAGTGGGGCGCCGGGTTCGGCGGCCAGGCCGTGCACACCGTGCTGCCCCACCCGCGTGACCCGGCCCGGCTGCTGGTCGCCATGTCCACCGGCGGGGTCTACCGCTCGGAGGACGCCGGGGCGAGCTGGGCGCCGGGCAACACCGGCATCCGCGCCTACTTCATGCCCAACGAGTGGCCGGAGTTCGGCCAGTGCGTCCACAAGGTCGCCCGGGACGCCGGCAACCCCGAGCGGCTGTACGCGCAGAACCACCACGGCGTCTACCGCTCCGACGACGACGGCCGCACCTGGTCCTCGATCGCCGACGGGCTGCCCAGCGACTTCGGCTTCGCGATGGTGTCCCACCCCGGGCGTGGCGGGACGGTGTGGACGTTCCCGCTGGTGGCCGACAGCGAGCGCTTCCCCACCGACCACCGTTGCCGGGTCTTCCGCTCCGGGGACGCCGGCGGCAAGTGGGAGCCGCTGTCGGTGGGGCTGCCCGAGGGCCCGTTCTACCCGGCGGTGCTGCGCGACGCGATGTGCGCCGACGACTCCTCCCCGGGCGGGGTCTACTTCGGCACCCGCTCGGGCGAGGTCTACGCCAGCCGCGACGAGGGCGACTCCTGGTCGCTGGTGGCGGCGCACCTGCCCGACGTGCTCTGCGTCCGGGCCGCGGCGGTGTGACGTGGTCACTGTGCTGCTGCCCGGCCCGCTGCGCGGCGAGGCCGGCGGCGCCAGCCGGTTGAGCGTGGCCGCCGCCGGGACGCTGCGGGCGGTCCTCGACGAGCTGGCCGCCGGCCATCCGCGGCTGGCTCGGCGGATTCGCGACGAGCGTGGTGAGCTGCGCCGCTACGTCAACGTCTACGTCGACGGGGAGGATTGCCGGCACTCCGGCGGGCTGGCCACGCCGGTCGGCGACGACGCCGAGGTGCAGGTGCTGCCCTCGGTCGCGGGCGGCTGAGCCGTCCGGGCGGCGGTCAGGGCAGGTCGTAGTCCAGCAGGTAGGCGTGGCCGCCGTCCGGGCCACCGATGATCTGCCCGCCGCCGCGTAGGCCGCGTAGCTCGCCGGTGCCCGAGTCCGGCACCACCGTCCAGGCCAGGGCCGAGCCGTCGCCGTCGCTGCCCGCGGTGTGGTGCAGCACGAAGCTGCCGACCCGTCCGGCGAGCGAGCCGGTGAACCGCTCGAAGCCCACGTACGCCGCCGACGTCTCCATGGGCGTGCGGCACATCAGGATGCGGGTGAGGCTGGTGCCGGCCAGGTCGCCGGAGAACGTCTTGCTGATCCGGGCCTCGGCCAGCGTGGTGCCCTCGGCCTCGTCGTACGGTTCCTGGTCCCAGGTGTCCAGCGTGAAGGTGCCTTCGGCGCGATGGGTCATGTCCGTCATCCTGTCCCAGCGGAACTGACATCTTCCGTCAGGTTCGCCGGGCGAGTCCGGCAATGCGTGATCCACGCCATCGGCAGGGTATCTGCCGATGAAATATTTGACGCGTCAAATAGGTTGAGCGGTGCGTCCGGGTACCACGACGGATCCGGCAGACACGCGAGGAGCTGGTCATGCAGTTCGGAGTCTTTACCGTCGGCGACGTCACGGTCGACCCGACCACCGGTCGGGAGCCGTCCGAGCATGAGCGGATCAAGGCGATGGTCGCCATCGCGTTGAAGGCCGAAGAGGTCGGGCTGGATGTCTTCGCCACGGGCGAGCACCACAACCCGCCGTTCGTGCCCTCGTCGCCGACCACCATGCTCGGTCACATCGCGGCGCGTACCGAGCGGCTGCTGCTGTCCACCGCGACCACGCTGATCACCACCAACGACCCGGTGAAGATCGCCGAGGACTACGCGATGCTCCAGCACCTCGCCGACGGCCGGGTGGACCTGATGATGGGCCGCGGCAACACCGGCCCGGTCTACCCGTGGTTCGGCAAGGACATCCGCGCCGGCATCCCCCTGGCGATCGAGAACTACGACCTGCTGCGCCGGCTGTGGCGCGAGGACGTCGTCGACTGGAAGGGCAAGTACCGCACCCCGTTGCAGTCGTTCACCTCGACGCCGCGCCCGCTCGACGGCGTACCCCCGTTCGTCTGGCACGGCTCCATCCGCAGCCCGGAGATCGCCGAGCAGGCCGCCTACTACGGCGACGGCTTCTTCGCCAACCACATCTTCTGG
The DNA here is from genome assembly GCF_003667455.1 of Micromonospora sp. CV4. NCBI lineage: Bacteria > Bacillati > Actinomycetota > Actinomycetes > Micromonosporales > Micromonosporaceae > Micromonospora > Micromonospora sp. CV4. The sequence continues at coordinate 34,222 of NZ_RCVI01000245.1, forward strand.
CCCAAGGAGCACACCCAGCGGATGATCGAGCTCTACCGCCAGCGGTACGCGCACTACGGCCACGGCTCGGCCGACCAGGCCATCGTCGGCCTCGGCGGGCAGGTGTTCATGCGGCGCAACTCGCAGGACGCGGTCCGGGAGTTCCGGCCGTACTTCGACAACGCCCCGGTCTACGGGCACGGGCCGTCGCTGGAGGAGTTCACCCGGGAGACCCCGCTGACCGTGGGCAGTCCGCAGCAGGTCATCGACCGCACCCTGAGCTTCCGCGACTACGTCGGTGACTACCAGCGGCAGCTGTTCCTGATGGACCACGCCGGGCTGCCGCTGAAGACGGTCCTGGAGCAGCTCGACCTGCTCGGCGAGGAGGTCGTGCCGGTGCTGCGCAAGGAGTTCGCCGCGCTGCGCCCCGCGCACGTGCCGGAGGCGCCGACGCACGCCTCGCTGCTCGCCGCGGCGGGTGGCGCCAAGGACAGCACCGTGCACGCCGTCGACGACGTGACGGGCAAGGCGCCGGAGGTGGCCCGATGACCCGCCGTACCCTCGCGGTGATCTCGGCCGGCCTCAGCCAGCCGTCGTCCACCCGGCTGCTCGCCGACCAGCTCGCCGATGCGACCCGCGACGAGCTGGTCCGGCGGGGCGCCGAGGTGGAGCTGCGCGTCGTCGACCTGCGTGAGTACGCCCACGACGTGGTGAACAACCTGCTCACCGGGTTCGCGCCGGCGGCGCTGCGTGAGGTGCTGGACTCGGTGACCGGGGCGGACGGGATCATCGCCGTCACCCCGATCTTCAGCGCCTCCTACAACGGGCTGTTCAAGTCCTTCTTCGACGTGCTGGACGCCGAGTCGCTGATCGACCGGCCGGTGTTGATCGCGGCCACCGGCGGCACCGCCCGGCACTCGTTGGCGCTGGAGCACGCCGTCCGCCCGATGTTCAGCTACCTGCGCGCGGTCGTGGTCCCCACCGCGGTCTTCGCCGCTCCGGAGGACTGGTCCGGTGGCACCGCCGACGGCGCGCTGCGGGGCCGGATCAGGCGCGCGGCCGGGGAGTTGGCCGACCAGATCGACCGTCGGCTGCCGGCCACCGGCCCGGCCGACCCGTTCGCTCTCACCACCGACTTCCTGCAGATGCTCGGCCGGGACGACGCCCCGGTCACCCCCGGTCGTACGGGTGCGCCACCAGCACCGGGCAGTGCGCGTGCTGGATCACTGCCTGGCTGACCGAGCCGAGCAGCAGTCCGGTGAATCCGTGCCGGCCCCGGGTGCCCACGACCAGCAGCGACGCGGTGCCGCTCGCCTCGATGAGCCCCCGGGCCGGGCCGTCCGCACGGACCGGATGTTCCCGCACCAGCAGGCCGGGATGCTCCGCCCGGACGGCGGTGGAGGCGTCGGCCAGCAGTCGCACCGCCTCGGCCTGGTACGCGGCCTGCGCCTCCTCCACCTCCTCCGGCACCGGCCGGTCGCCGTCCACCGGGCCGACATGCACGAGCACCAGCGGGACGTCGCGGCGCGCCGCCTCGTCGGCGCCGTACGTGACGGCGAGCCGGGACGACTCCGAGCCGTCCACGCCGACCAGCACCGGCGCGTCCACCGGGATCGGCTGCTCGTCCGGGCGCACCAGCAGCACCGGGCAGTGCGCGTGCGCGGCCACCTGCGTGCCGACCGATCCGAGGAGCAGGCCGGCGAAGCCGCCCAGCCCTCGACTGCCCACCACGACGAGTTCGGCGTGGCGGGACTCCTCGACCATCGTCGCGCCGGGGCCGCCGGCGATCTGGCGCACCTCGACGGTGAGGCCCGGCCAGCGGTCGACCAGGTCGGCCGCCGTGCGCTCCAACATCTTCTGCGCCTCCTCGGTGGGCGCCGGCACCCCGAGGTCGTACGGGTTGAGCGGCACGCCGTAGCCGAGCGGGTGCAGGTAGCCGTGCACCAGGAGCAGCGGCCGGGTCCGGAGCAGGGCGGCGCGGGCCGCGTGCTCCGCGGCGACGAGGCTGGACGGCGATCCGTCCACACCCACCACGACGGGTCGGTTCATCGGATCTCCCTCGGTCGGTCAGGTCATTGTCGACGTACCCGGCGGGCAACGCCGGTATTTGCCCCGGCCCGGACGCGCTGGCGGGAGGCTCGCCCGCACCTCGGGTTGCACGAAAATACGTATGTTCGTAGTATCAACCCATGGGAACTGTCGAGGAGCGGCTGGCCGCGCTGGAAACACAGGTCGCCGCGTTGACCGAGCGCCTGGCGGCGTCGCCGCCGACGGCGGACACACCGCCCGCGCTCGCCGGCACGTTCTGGGCCCTGGACGGCCTCAAGCAGCGACTGCCGTCCGACGGAGCGGGCGCCGTGCTCTACACCGGCACCGTCCGGGTCGCCGACCAGCACTACGACTGGCAGTACGGGCGCGGCGTCGACGACCTGCTCGCCGACGACTGGGCCGAGCTGGCCGCCACCCTGTCCGCGCTGGCCCACCCGGTGCGCCTGCGGCTGCTGCGCGAGGTCCTCGGCGGCCGGCAGACCACCGCCGCGCTGGCCGACATCGAAGAGCTGGGCACCACCGGTCAGCTCCACCACCACCTGCGCCAGATCGCCGCCGCCGGCTGGCTGCGCAGCGCCGGCCGGGGCCGGTACGCCGTCCCCGCCGAACGCGTGGTGCCACTGCTGGCCATCCTCGCCGCCGCCGGTCGCTGACCACCGGCCCCGCCATCGTCGAAGCCGTCCGCCCAGCCACCCCCACGGCGGACACCCCTCGCCCGACGAAAGGAAGACCATGCGTAGAACGACCGCGATCGCACTCCTCGTCGCGCTCCTCGCCGGCCTCGTCGGGATCGTGCTGATGCCCCGCGTACCCCGCCTCGGCCCGCAGGTCACCGGCGACCCCGAGCTGGCCGGCGCCGTCCGGGCGGCGGTGCCCGACCCGAAGGGACACCGCGGGCTCGCCGTCGCCCTGGTCGAGAACGGCCGGACCCGCGTCGCCGGCCTGGGCGACCGGGACGGCACCGGACGGCCCGTCGAGCCCGGCACCCCCTTTGAGATCGGCTCGGTCCCCAAGACGTTCACCGGCATGCTCCTGGCCGACCAGGTCGCCGCCGGTGTCGTCGGCCCCGACGACCGGCTCGGCGCCACCTGGCCCGCCGTCACCGGCCCCGCCCGCGATGTCACCCTCGCCGAGTTGGCCAGTCACCGCGCCGGCCTGCCGAGGCTGGCCCCCGGCTCGCCGCTGGGCTGGGCGCGCATCCTCTGGTCCAACGTCTCCGGCGGCGACCCCTACGCCGGGCAGGACGTCGACAGCGTCCGGACCGCCGCCGACCGGGTCACCCCCGGCGACGGACGCGGTTCGGTGCACTACTCCAACCTCGGGCCGTCCGTGCTCGGCCAGGCGCTGGCCGCGAAGGCCGGCGTCGCGTACCCCGATCTGCTGCAGGCGCGGCTGCTCCGGCCGCTCGGCATGACCGCGACCGTGGTCGCCGCCGGGTCCGGCGACCTACCCGCCGACCGCGCGCAGGGCAGTCGCGCCAGCGGGCGCGCCCTCGACCCCTGGCTGGGACCCGGCTACGCCCCGGCCGGCATCGGCGTCTGGTCCACCGCCGAGGACCTGGCCCGGCTGGTGGCAGCTACCGCCGGCGGCACCGCGCCCGGCGCCGACGCCGCCACCGCCCGCTACCGCGAGAACGCCGACACCCGCATCGGGTACGGCTGGTTCACCACCCGCCACGGCGACCGCGAGATCGTCTGGCACAACGGCGCGGCCGGCGGGTTCCGGTCCTACGTCGGCTTCGAGCCGGCCACCGGCAGGGCGGTGGTGGTGCTCGGCAACACCGACAAGGGCGTCGAGCCCATCGGGCTGCGGCTGCTCGGAGTGCCGAAGGAGAATGCCGGCGAGGCCGCGCCGGTGACGCCGTGGTGGATCGGCGCCGGTCTCGCGGTGGCGTTCACCTTCCTCGGTGGTCTCGCCCTGCTCGGCACCGTCCGCCGCCCCAACCTGGACCGGGTGACCCTGGTGTCCGCGGCGGTGTGGGCGTTCGCCTACCTGGGGCTCGGGCACCGCCTGGGCGACTGGTCGATGGTCCCGGCCTGGCTCTGGCCCGTCGGCGCGGGCCTGTCGGCGGCGGGGGTGGCGCTGGCGGTGATCCGCTGGCCCACCCTGCCCGCGGTCGACGCGGCGGTGCCGTGGCGTCGGATGCTGTCGGTCACGAGCTCCCTGGCCGCGGCCGCGGTGGCGGTCGCGGCGGTCGCCGCCTGAGGTTGCGTACCGTCCTCGGCCGCTGCGTACCCTCGTCGAATGACCCCCGACGTGCAGCTGCGCCCGGTCCGCGAGGACGACCTCGTCGAGTTCTTCCTGCACCAGCAGGATCCGGAGGCCAACCGGATGGCCGCGTTCGGCCCCGCCGACCCGTCCGACCACCGCGAGTTCGCCCGGCACTGGGCCCGGGTGCTCACCGACCCGGCGAACCTGGTCCGCACCGTCGAGGTCGACGGCGAGGTGGTCGGCCACGTCACCGCCTTCCCGGTCGGCGACCGCACCGAGGTCAGCTACTGGATCGATCCGGCCCGCTGGGGGCGCGGTCACGCCACCGCCGCTCTGGCCGCCCTCCTGCGCGAGCTGCCCCGGCCGGTGCACGCCCGCGCCGCCAAGGACAACGCCGCGTCCCTCGCGGTGCTCGCCAAGTGCGGCTTCGTGGTGGTCGGCGAGGACTCGGGGTACGCCAACGGCCGCGGCACCGAGGTCGAGGAGTGGCTGCTGGAGCTGCCCGCCGACGGCTCTGACCAGGGTGAGCACTAGTCTCGCGGGGTGAACTGGTTGGATCTGGTCGGCTGGGCCGGCTCCGCGGTACTGGTCTGGTCGCTGCTGCAGTCGCGCATCCTGCGGCTGCGCGCGCTCAACCTCATCGGCTGCCTCGTGCTGATCGGCTACAACGCCGCAATCGAGGTCTGGCCCATGGTCGGGCTCAACATCGTGCTCGCCGTGATCAACATCTGGTACCTGCGCGGCATGCTCGCCACCCGGCACGACGAGCAGACCTACCAGGTGGTCGAGGTCGGCGTCGGCGACCAGTTCCTGGCGCACACGCTGCGGGTGCACGCGGCCGACATCACCCGCTTCAATCCCGGCTTCCACTGGGACCCTGCCGACGCGGAACGCTCCGCGTTCCTGGTGGTCAAGGCCGACGAGGTGGTCGGGGTGGTGCTCTCGCACGCCGAGGCGCCCGGGGTCGCCCAGATCGACCTGGACTACGTGACCCCGAAGTTCCGCGACTTTACGCCCGGCGAGTTCGTCTACCGGCGCAGCCGCCTCTTCACCGAACGCGGTTTCCACCGGGTGGTCAGCCCGCCCGGGATGGTCGCCCCCTACTACCACCGGCTCGGCTTCCGCGCCGAGGGTGACTCGTACGTCCTGGACCTGCCCGCGCCATCGGGGGCCGAATCGGCCTAGCGTCGCCGGCGCAGGATTCGGCAGCCGACGCACGGGGCACAGACACGCGTACGCCGGGCGGGGCCGCCGACCGGTGGGCGCCGCGCACCGGCCGGCGCCACCACGACGAGGGAGCGAACCAGGCGTGCAGAGCTACGGGAGCCAACTGGCTCTGGTCGGGGTCCTGGTCGTCATCAACGCGCTCTTCGCGGGCAGTGAGATGGCGTTGGTGTCGCTGCGGGACAGCCAGATCCAGCGGTTGGAGCGCACCAGCCGGGCCGGTCGGGTGCTGGCTCGACTGGCCAAGGATCCGAACCGATTCCTGGCCACCATTCAGATCGGCATCACCCTGGCCGGCTTCCTGGCCTCCGCCGCCGCGGCGGTCTCGCTCGCCAAGCCCCTCGTGCCGCTGCTCGGGGTGTTCGGAGGCGCCGCCGAGACGGTGGCGATCGTGGCGGTCACCCTCGCGCTGACCTTCGTCACCCTGGTCTTCGGCGAGCTGGCCCCCAAGCGGATCGCCATGCAGTCCGCCGAACGGTGGGCGCTGCTGGTGGCCCGCCCGCTCGACCTGCTCGCCACCGTGACCCGACCGGCCGTCTGGGCGCTCGGCGCCACCAGCGACCTCGTGGTCCGGCTGGTCGGGCTCAACCCGAAGCACCAGCCGGAGGAGATCGGCCCGGACGAGCTGCGCGACATCGTCGCCGGCAACCACGGCTTCACCAAGGAGCAGCGCACCATCATCGCCGGCGCCGTGGAGATCGCCGACCGGCGGTTGCGGGCGGTCCTCGTACCCCGGTTGCGGGTCTTCACGCTCGACAGCGGGACCACCGCGGAGTCCGCGCGGCTGGTGCTGGCCGCCACCGGGCACTCCCGGGCGCCGGTGGTGCGCCACGGCGGCCTGGACGACACGCTCGGCGTGATCCACCTACGCGACCTGGTGGGCGTGCCGGACGACCGGCCGGTCGACGAGATCGCCCGCCCGCCGATGCTGCTGCCCGACTCGCTGCCGGTGGTGGACGCCCTGCGCCAGTTCAAGGCCGAACGCCAGCACATCGCTCTGGTGGTGGACGAGCGCGGCGCCGTCGACGGCATCGTCACGCTGGAGGACATCCTGGAGGAGATCGTCGGGGAGATCTACGACGAGACCGACCGGGACGGCTACTCGGTGCGCCGCGACCCCGACGGCGCGCTGCTGCTGCCCGGCACCTTCCCGGTGCACGACCTGCCGGACATCGGCGTCGAGCTGCCGTCGCGGCCCGACGGCGACTACACCACCGTCGCCGGGCTGGTGCTGGCCCGCCTCGGCCACATCCCGACCGTCGCGGGGGAGGACGTCACCCTGGACGGCTGGACGCTGGTGGTCGCGGGCATCGACCACCGGGCGATCACCGAGGTACGGCTGAGCCGGGCCCTGGACGAGGCGGACGCCGAGAAGGACACCGACCAGGAGACCGAGCCGGTGCTGCTGGACGAGGCCCGCAGCTGACCCCGCGTGCCTGGGCCCGCCGCCACGCGGGGGTGTGCGGGGTCAGGCGGGGGAAAGGTTCTGCAACCGGACCTGACCGCGGGCGACCAACCGCCGGTCGGCGTCGGTGATCTCCACCTGCCAGAGCTGCTGGCTGCGGCCCCGGTGCACCGGCGTGCCGACCGCCGTCAGCTCGCCGTCGCGGACCGCCCGCAGGAAGTCGGTCTGATTGCTGACGCCGACCACGGTGCCCCGGTCGCCCAGCCACAGCGAGCCACCCACGCTGGCGGCGGTCTCCACCACCGAGCAGTACACCCCGCCGTGCTGGATGCCGAACGGCTGGTGCAACTCGGGCCGGACGCGCCAGCTGAGAACGACCCGGTCGGCGGTCGCCTCCTCGAACTTCAGGCCGAGCAGGGCGACGAAACCACCCGTCAGGTCCGGCATCTCCACGACAAAACCCTCCTCGATCAACAAGGCGCAAGCCTAGCCGGGGCGGCTCGCGCCAAACCCGGTACGGGTCGGTGCCGCCGATGGGGGAGAATTAGCGACCGTGACCGACAGCAGCCCCCCGCCGCCCGGGCGGGACTCCCTGACCGACGACCTGCTCTGGCGTGGCCTGATCCAGGACTCGACCGGCCTCGACGAGCTGCGCGAGCTGCTCGACGGTGGGGCCGCCGCCACCTACTACGTGGGCTTCGACCCCACCGCGCCGAGCCTGCACGTCGGCCACCTCATGCAGGTCACCATGGCCCGCCGGCTGCAGCTCGCCGGCCACCGCCCGCTGCTGCTGGTCGGCGGGGCGACCGGGCAGATCGGTGACCCGAAGGAGAGCGCCGAGCGCACCCTCAACCCGCCCGAGGTGATCGTCCGCTGGGTTGAGCGGATCCGTGAGCAGCTGGCGCCGTTCGTGTCGTACACCGGCGACCACGCGGCGCAACTGGTCAACAACCTGGACTGGACCGGCGAGATGTCGGTGGTCGAGTTCCTGCGCGACGTGGGCAAGCACTTCCCGGTGAACAAGATGCTGGCGCGAGAGGTGGTGCGGGCCCGGTTGGAGACGGGGATCAGCTTCACCGAGTTCAGCTACCAGCTGCTGCAGGCCAACGACTTCTTCGAGCTGCACCGCCGGCACGGCTGTCAGCTCCAGTTCGGCGGTTCCGACCAGTGGGGCAACATCACCGCCGGCGTCGACTACGTACGACGGCGCGGCGCGGGGCCGGTGCAGGCGTTCACCACGCCTCTGGTCACCAAGGCCGACGGCACGAAGTTCGGCAAGACCGAGGGCGGCGCCGTCTGGCTCGACCCCATGATGACCAGCCCGTACGCGTTCTACCAGTTCTGGCTGAACGTCGACGACCGGGAGGTCGACCGCTACCTGCGGTACTTCAGCTTCCGGTCCCGGGACGAGCTGGAGGAGCTGGCGAAGGCCACCGCCGAACGACCGGCGGCCCGGCTGGCGCAGCGGGCGCTCGCCGAGGAGCTGACGACCCTGGTGCACGGCCCGGAGGAGACCGGGCAGGCCATCGCCGCCAGCCAGGCGTTGTTCGGTCGGGGCTCACTGGACGACCTGTCCCCGGAGACGCTGCGCGCGGCGCTGACCGAGGCCGGCCTGGTGCAGCTCGCCGGCGATCTGCCGGACGTGGCGGGCCTGCTGCGCGACTCCGGGCTGGTGCCCAGCCTCAAGGAGGCCCGTCGGGTGATCGCCGAGGGCGGCGCCTACGTCAACAACAACCGGGTGACCGAAGTGGACGCTTCGGTGTCACCGGAGGACCTGCTGCACGGCCGGTACCTGGTGCTGCGCCGTGGCAAGCGCTCCTTCGCAGGCGTTGAGCTGGGCGGATAGTCGCCTGTCGACGGTGTGACGGGGGACGCGTCCGGCGGATTTGACGATCATCCCGCCGGACGCGTAACTTTCTCTCTGCCAGCGCGGAACGGACGAAACAGGCGAAAGCCTGAAGCGGCCGGAGCGCGGGAATGACCGCCGGGCCGGAGGGGTTACACCTTCAGACCCGGCACCGGGAGGGGCCCCAGACTCGCCGCGAGGCGGATTTGGTGAGGCGGAACCGACCGGGTAAGGTTGACGACCGGCAGGGCACCGGGCGAGTTCGCGGGAAACCGCGGCGGCCGGCCTGTCGAATTCCGTGACGAGAGCGGCGCAAGCCGGTCGAGACATGGTGCCCGCAGCACGGAAAGACGCACGACGGGCCGCGAAAACCGCGGTTTGACACGGCGAAAACCGGCGGGTAACGTAGTAAAAGTGCCTGACGCCGGAAAGCGTCGGGGACGCGGACGGAAAGCCCCGAGATGGGGTCCCACTGGTTGGGGCTTTTGATCGGTGTGTGGTTGTTCTTTGAGAACTCAACAGGGTGCTTGATAAGCCAGTGCCAATTATGATTTATACCCCGGACTGGTCGGGCTTTATGTCTGGCTGGTTGGGATTCCTTTGG
>NZ_RCVI01000062.1:0-1229 GCF_003667455.1 Micromonospora sp. CV4
CGGTCGGCGCGGGCCGGCGACGCCGCCGGCCCGCGCCGACCGGGATCCGCTCCTCAAGAGCCCGGCGCCCCCGCCGGCCGGCGCCGCTCGGGACCCGCTCGTCCAGAGCCCGGCGCACCCGACGGCGGGCGCCGACCGGGACCCGCTCGTCAAGAGCCCGGCGCACCCGGCCGGCGACCGTCCGGGCCCGGCGACACGCGACGCGTGGGACACGGTGCGGACGGCCCGCCATCCCGGTCGACCGACCACTCTGGACTACCTCGACTCCGTCTTCGACGGCTTCGTGGAGCTGCACGGCGACCGGCTCGGCGGTGACTGCCCGGCCGTCGTCGGCGGCGTGGCCCGGCTGGACGGCCGGCACGTGATGGTGATCGGCCACCAGAAGGGGCACACGACCGCCGAGCTGGTCGCCCGCAACTTCGGCATGGCCAGCCCCGCCGGGCATCGCAAGGCGCTGCGGCTGATGCGCCTCGCCGCCCGGCTCGGCCTGCCGGTGGTCACCCTCGTCGACACCCCCGGCGCCGACCCCGGGGTGAGCGCCGAGGAGCAGGGCCAGGCGGCGGCCATCGCGGAGAACATCCTCACCCTCACCGTGCTGCCCACCCCGGTGTTGTCGGTGATCACCGGCGAGGGTGGCAGCGGCGGCGCGCTGGCGCTGGCGGTCGCCGACCGGGTGCTGATGCTGGAGCACGCCGTCTACTCGGTGATCAGTCCGGAGGGCTGCGCCGCGATCCTCTGGCCGGACCGGTCCGCGGCGCCACAGGCGGCCCGGGCGCTGCGGTTGACCGCACCTGACCTGTGCCGGCTCGGGGTGGTCGACGAGATCGTGCCGGAGCCGGCGACGGCCGCGCACGACGATCCGGCGGAGACCGCCCGGCGGCTGCGCGCGGCGTTGCTGGCCAATCTGCTGCCGTTGCTGGACGTGCCGCCCGCGATGCTGGTCCGCCTCCGCCGGCAACGGTTCCGTCGTTTCGGTGCCGCGCGCGCCGGTGCCCGGGCGGGTGCCCGGTGACCGCCGAGCCCGCCGGCGACCGGACGCTGTCGACGGCGGACGCGCCCGGCGACCGGGCCGCCTCGGCCGCCGAGCCGACCGGCGTCGACCGTCGGCCCACCGGGTACGACGGGGCGCGCCTGGACCCGGGCCAGTCCAACGGCCATGGTGGCGTCCGCCTCGACGGGGACCGCCCGGCGGACGCGGGCCGGCCCGACGACGCCGGGCGGTCCCCGTC
>NZ_RCVI01000320.1:0-1170 GCF_003667455.1 Micromonospora sp. CV4
GGGTCAGTCGGCGCGGCGGGTGGCGGCTATCGCCAGGTCGACCAGGGCCTGGCGGGCCTCGGTGTCGAGGTCGACGGCGGCCAGCGCCGCCAGCGCCGCGTCGGTGAGCGTGACGATCCGCTGCTCGGTACGGGCCAGCGCCCCGCTCGCGGAGATCAGCTCGCGCAGCTGGGTCACCCCCTGCTCGTCGAGCCCGGGGTCGCCGAGCCGGCTGAGCAGAAGCTCCCGCCCAGCGTCGTCGGTGGCCTCCACGGCCGCCGCCACCAGGTACGTGCGCTTGCCCTCCCGCAGGTCGTCCCCGGCCGGCTTACCGGTCTGCGCCGGGTCGCCGAAGACCCCCAGCACGTCGTCGCGGAGCTGGAACGCCTCGCCCAGCGGCAGCCCGTACGCCGAGTAGGCCGTCCGCACGTCCGCCGTCGCGTCCGCCAGCGCGGCGCCGAGCAGCAGCGGCCGCTCGACCGTGTACTTCGCCGACTTGTACCGGGCGACCTTGCTGGCCCGCTCCACCGAGGTGTCCCCGGTGACCTGGGTCAGCACGTCGAGGTACTGCCCGACGGTGACCTCGGTGCGCATCTCGTCGAAGACCGGCCGGGCCCGGGCCACCGCCCGCAGGTCCAGCCCGGCGGAGTGCAGCAACTCGTCGGACCAGACCAGGCAGAGATCGCCGAGCAGGATCGCCGCCGCGTCGCCGAACCCGTCCGGGTCTCCGCCCCAGCCGGCCGCCCGGTGCCGGGCCGCGAACCGCCGGTGCACCGCCGGCTCGCCACGGCGGGTGTCGGAGCGATCCATCAGGTCGTCATGGATCAGGGCGCTGGCCTGCACGAATTCCAGCGCGGCCAGGGCGGTGAGCACCTGGTCGCCGTCCACCCCGCCGGCGCCCCGGAACCCCCAGTACGCGAAGGCCGGCCGCAACCGCTTGCCGCCGCCGAGCACGAACGCCTCGATCGCCTCCGCCACCGGAACCAGGGCGTCGTCGACGTCGGTCAACCGGGCCCGCTGGCCGGCCAGGAACTCGGTGAGGGCCTTGTCGACCCGTTGCCGCAGGCCGGCACGGTCGACGGGAGACACGGGAGCTGCGTGGGTCACGCCACGACGCTAGCCGGTCGCCGCGTACCCCGCTCCACCGCCACGCGTCGTCCCGCCGGCCCGCGCGCCGGTGCGGCCCCGACC
>NZ_RCVI01000061.1:0-1153 GCF_003667455.1 Micromonospora sp. CV4
GTGTTCCCGACCGCTGCCGCAGGGTCGCCGGATACGGGGATGGGATGTAACCGGGGGCGTCCCGGCGGGTGTTCCCGACGGCTGCCGTATGAGCTGGCGGCTACCGGGGATGTAACCGCGGCGGCCCGGCGGGTGTTCCCCGCCGCTGCCGTATGAGCTCGCGGCTACAGGGATGTAACCGCGGCGGCGTGGCCGGTGTTTCCGACTGCAGCCGTATGAGCTGACGGCTGCGGGGGCTGTAACCGGGGCGGCTCGGCGGGTGTTCCCGAGGCCTGCCGCACCGGGCCCGGGGGCCGCGGTGATCTGCCAGGTATAACGACCCCGGCGCACCCCCGATTCCAGCCCACGAGTGGCCCCGCCCACGCCATACGGACGGCGAAACCGGACACCCTTGCCACGCCAGCCCGCCAGCCCGCCAGCCCGCCAGCCTTTCAGGTCGCCGGAACACCGGACATTCGGCGCGTCAGGCACCAAGGGCGGTCTGGGCGGGTCAAGCCATCCCAGCGGTCGCTCCGAGATCGAACCATTGCAGGCGGGTGGCGGGGGTCCGTGGAGTACCGAGCCGGACCCATCAGCGCCCGGCCGTTCGCTGCCCCCTGCACCGGACCCGCCCGCCGGCCCGGCCCTGCACTCACCCGCCTCCCTGGCCGGCCCGGCACTCGCCGAGGGGGCGGTGGCTCTGGTGAGCGGTATACCTGTGAGTCATAAATATGCCTCTGAGGTATCACGCTCGTTGACGACCCCGCCGGCCAGGCCTGGGCAGTGCCTCTTCGGGGTGATCGACTCGATATCGGGGATGTCGCGGTGTCCGGGGCTTGCGGATGCCCCGATATCGGCGATACCGAGTCGATCAAGCCGCTACCAGCCCATCCGAACGCGGCACCGGTCCGCGAGCCCGGTCCGCCTGTGAGGCGTTGCGGTCGTTGGCGCGCGCGCCAACATCGCCCCCGACACCCACCAGGCCTACGTCGAGGCCGCCGAACGGATTTTCCGCCGTCCGGGCCGCTCCCGGCTGGGCGCCGGCCGCCCAGGGACGCGACCGGCGGTGCGGCAGCAGGCCGATCAGATACGGCTCGTTCGGGTGCAAAGGGTGCAAAGGGTGCATAAGGGCGCGTGAGGGCGCGTGAGGGTGCATAAGGGCGCGTGAGGGCGT
>NZ_RCVI01000089.1:0-1126 GCF_003667455.1 Micromonospora sp. CV4
CGGCTGCCTCGCGCACGGCGGAGGCGGCGGCGGCCAGCCGGCCGGCTGCGGCGCGCGCCTCGCGGGCCCGGTCGTCGGTGGCGGCGGTCCACTGCCGGTGCAGCGCGCGGCCGATCTCGCCGGGGCGCCCCGGAGCGTCCGTGCCGAAGGCGGCCTGGGCGGGATCGCTGGCGGTGACCGTGCGGGACAGGGCGGTGAGCGTGGCGCTCGCCTCGTCCAGCCGGGCGGAGAGCGCGCGCAGTGTGTCCATCTCAGGCCCCCGCGAGCGGTCGGTAGGCGGCGAACGTCTCGTTGTGCAGCTTCTCCCGGGCCCACTCGGCGGCGTCGGCCGCTGCGGTGACCGCGGCCTGCACGGAACCGGCCACGTCCCGCGGACTGCGGCTGTGCAGCGGCCCGAGGAACCGGACGTCGGTGATCCGCCCACCGGCGGTGACCACCACCTCGACCAGCCCGTCCGGCGACCGGACGGTGACCTCGACGGTCGACACCGCCTGGTCGAACTCGGCCTGGAGCGACTCGATCCGGCGGTAGCGCCGCACCGCCTCCTCGATCCAGGCTTCGTCGATCTCCCCCCGCGGCATCGGCCGACTCCTCCCGGATGACCCCTCACTGAGCGTGCCGTCACCGTCACAACAGCACACCGGACCGTACCGCACAGCAATCGTGCGTGTCGATGCCTGTGGATGACGGGTCCGCCGGCCGGGACCACGCCACGAAAGCGGCGCTCAGCCCTTCCAGAGGGCGAGCATCATCGCCTCGACGGCGATCCGTGGCTTGACGTTCGCCTCGATCGCCGCCCGGCAGGCGAGCACGGCTTCCAGCCGGCGCAGCGACCCCTCGGCGTCCCACTTCTGCGCCCCGGCGCCGGCCAGCACGGCGGTGTCGGTGTGCACCGGTGCGACCGGAGCGCGCAGCGCCATGGTGATCGCGTCCCGGTAGAAACCGGCCAGGTCGACCAGCGCCCGGTCCAGCGCGTCCCGCTGGGCCCGGGTCGCCCGCGACTTCTGCCGCTTCTCCAGTTCCTTGAGCTGCCCGGCGGCGCCCCGGATCGCGCCGGCCGCGCCCCGGCCGGTGCCGCCGGCGCCGAGCGCGGTCTCCAGCGCCGTCCGCTCGGCCGTGTCGGCCT
>NZ_RCVI01000138.1:0-1060 GCF_003667455.1 Micromonospora sp. CV4
GCGGGATCACGGTGGGCGGAAGCCACTTCCATTTTCACGTCACCGCATTTTTCAAGGGAACGGCACAACGGACCGTACACACGTTCATCATTCGCACTGCCAAAAAGAACCTGAATTTTCATAGTTCACCACCTAAATTGATGTTCCGGGTCTTCAAAAAGTTTTCAGTTGAGACCGGAACGGGATAATCACCATCAAGACAAGCACTGCAAAGATTCTTCAGGCCCAGGCCTTCTTGCAGTCGATTCAGAGGCAGGAACACCAAGCCGTCCACCTCCAGAATCTTTTCCACTTCACTTTCACTGCGTTTGTGCGCCACCAGTGATTCCCCATCCGGGAAATCAATGCCATAGAAACAAGGATGACGGATCGGCGGACAGGTGCTGGCCAGATAGACCTTCTCCGCCCCGGCATCACGCAACAACCGAATGATGCGCGCGGAAGTGGTCCCGCGCACAATACTGTCATCCACCAGCAGAATTTTTTTACCTTTGATCTCACTTTGCACCGGTGAAAGCTTCAGATTCACCATCATCTTGCGAACTTCGGGTTCATTGACGATAAAGCTTCTTTGCACATAGCGGTTTTTAATCAGAACTTCGCGGTAAGGTTTTTCCAGCACTTCCGCCAGGCGGCAGGCTGCGGCCCGCGAGGTGTCGGGCACCGGGGCCACAACATCTATATCCAGGCCTTTTTTGCGGCACTCTTCAGCCAGGATTTCACCCAGCTTCAGCCGCACTTCATAAACCGGGCGGCCGTGCCATTCGGTTTCAGAACCGGCAAAGTAAATCCATTCAAACATGCACGGGCGCGGTTTCTTTTCACTTAAGACGAAAGAATGCAGATTGCGATCCTTGTCGACGAAAACCAGCTCCCCCGGGCGCAGATCGCGCCAGTATTCATATCCCAGTCCGAAAAAGACCTGCTTTTCAGAGGCAAAACAGTAATTGTACTTATCGCCCTTTTTCTGGCGACCGATCAGCAAAGGCCGAATGCCATTCATATCGCTGAAGGCGAACATGCCCTGATCAGCCAGCATCCCAATGGAGCTGTAGGCGCC
>NZ_RCVI01000154.1:0-1060 GCF_003667455.1 Micromonospora sp. CV4
GAATTACTTCAGCTTCCGCCTCCTGCGACGATTGCCGCTGCGGATGTGCAGCCGATGAAGTTTGGTGCGCCCTTGCTGGTGTGGGATGCAACCCGTGTCAGTGAGCCGGGCAATTCAATTTGCGCTTCGGCCATCGATTGTTCGCGCAAGCTTATAAAATCTATGGTCGACCTGTACGCAGTTGCAAAATACGCGGATGCGTTTTTGCCTGTCAATTCCACAGTGTCGACTCCGGATGTGTTCAATCCCTATGCTGATTTGAAGGCTTGTAAGGTTTATGATCCTTGGTTTCAGACACGTCGGGCTAACAAGCGCCTGATGGCTGATCTGGCCAGCACCGCGCTGTTCGGTTGGAACGCGCTGCCTTTGTACATTGATGTGGACTTCCGACCACCCAAAGTGACCAGTTTGAATGCGCTTATTAAAAACGGTGCGGTGAAGTTTGATCCGAAGATTCAAAAGGAAAAAATGGAGGTCGCTCTGCTGGCGGACTTCGGTCCTTTGATGGGAGCCCCCTGTGCGGTGTCCATTGCTCCCAACAGTGCCAAGGACTTTAGCTTCTATGCCTTTAACGGAATTTCCGTGAACTATTGCAAAATTCGCGATGGTGGCGATGTCGTGGGTCGTTCTCCAGGGGATATGGTCAGCACTCCTCCAGTAAGCAAGTCCTATTGCGGAGGCTGTTCTATCAACTTCGTGGGCGTGGCAGGCGGTGCCTCCGTATCCAGTGGTGGCATGCCTCTGAATCCGATCAAATTGGGCGTTTATCTTTTCCGCAGTATCCATCGCTATATCACGGCCAAGAAAGACAAAGTCAATATCCCTCGACTGCAGGAAGTGGATGTAAACAGGGTGGTCGAGACCTACAAGCGCTATGGTGGCATTCCAGATCATTGCGTGGATCAACTGGCGGCGGGTGTTGGCTGCTATCAGAACATCTGTGCTGCGAAGGCCGCTGACTATTTCGAGAGATACACTGGGAAGAAAGTGAAACATCTGGAAATGGAAGAGCTGACCGATGCCAACGGTAACACGACACCTTCATCGGCAGTGATCATTC
>NZ_RCVI01000214.1:0-1099 GCF_003667455.1 Micromonospora sp. CV4
GGTCGGGGGTTAGGGGAGGGGGAAGAGTAGGCAGGTGCTGGTGGCGAGGGCGATGAGACGGGAGTCGGCGTCGGTGAGGCGGGCCTCGGCCAGGGCCGTGCGGCGGCCACGCTGGAGCACGGTGCCCTCGCAGCGCAGGATTCCGCTCGCGACGGTGACCGGGCGGAGGAACTTCACGCTCAGGTCCAGCGAGGTGTAGCCGACGCCGGCGGGCAACGTGGTGTGCACGGCGCAGCCGGCGGCGGTGTCCAACAGGGTGGAGATGACGCCACCGTGGACGGTGCCCAGCGGGTTGTAGTGGAACTCCTGCGGGACCAGTTCGACCGTGACCCGACCCTCGTCGGCCTCCATCCGCGCCATGTCGATCAGCTGACTCACCGGCGGCGCGGCCAGTTCCCCGGCGATCATCGCCCGGATCAGGTCGAGGCCGGCGCGTCGACCGACCTGCGCCGCGTTGACCGCCGGGTCCGACCAGGTGAAGGTACGGCTGCGCGTCGGCTCCTGAGTCTGTGTCATGGACGCAGCGTCGCAGCACGTTGCTGAGTCTGTCAATAAGACCTAGCCTGGTCGGATGAGACCCGCGGCACTGGACTGGTCGGTGGAGAACTGCACCATCGCCCGCGCGATGGAGGTCCTCGGTGAGCGGTGGACCCTCGTGGTGCTCCGCGAGGTGTTCAGTGGCGTACGCCGCTTCGACGACATGCGGGTGCGCACCGGGATCCCGCGTCAGGTGCTGACCAACCGGCTGGCCACCCTGGTGGAGCAGGGCGTGCTGCGCCGCGAGCCGTACCGGGAGCCGGGCAGCCGGCTGCGCCACGAGTACCGGCTGACGGAGAAGGGCCTGGACCTGTGGCCGGTACTGGTCGCCGTGCTCGAGTGGGGTGACCGCCACCTCGCCGACCCGGAGGGCTCGCCGCTCAGCGTGGCGCACCGGGACTGCGGCGCGGAGGTGCGTATCGAGCTGCGCTGTGCGGACGGGCACGAGGTGAGCCAGCCCCGCGATGTCGTGCCCCGCCCGGGCCCCGGCGCCCGTCGCCGTACCCCCTGACGCCGACCGCCGACCGCCGTACCCCCTGCCGTCGACCGCAGACCCCAGACC
>NZ_RCVI01000188.1:0-1098 GCF_003667455.1 Micromonospora sp. CV4
GCGTCGGACCGGCCGGCGGGAACGGGCCCGGCGGCGGCGGGTAACCGGGCCCGGCGCCGGGTGGCGGGTAGCCGGCCCCGGAGCTGGGCGGCGGGTAGCCGGCCCCGGCGCTTGGTGGCGGGTAGCCGGCCCCGGAGCTGGGTGGCGGGTAGGCGGCTCCGGCGCTGGGTGGCGGGTAGCCGGCGTCGGCGCCGGGCGGTGGGTAACCCGGGCTCGAGGTCGGCGACGGACCCCACAGGGGCGCGGTCGGCGGCTCCGCGTCGGCCGGCGGTGGACCCCACTGCTGCTGGGTCGGGTCGACCGGTGGCGGGCCGTCGGAACCGGTCGCCGGGCGCTGGTACGGGTCGTCCGGCTGCCCGGCCCCCGATGGTCCGTAGGTTGTCATGTCATCCCCAGGGTGGGTGGGACTCAGCGCTGCTTGAGACAGAGGACGAAGTCGAGGCCGTCCAGCTCGCTGTCGAAGAAGTACCAGTTGGTGTAGCCCTCGACCTTGGCGCACTTGGCTTCGGCGTCCCGCTCACCGCTGGTCGGGCCGTCGACCCGGCGCAGCACCTCGTACGACTTCGGGGCGCAGCCGCTGATCAGCAGTCTGGGCTTGCCGCCGGCCGCGCCATCGTTGCGGACGCACTGGCCGACCTTGACGAACCGCGGGTCGGCCGACGACTCCGGCGCGGCGCTCGGTGCCGGCGCGGCCGGGTCGACAGCGTCCGCGCTGGGCTCCTCGGCGACGGCCGAGCCGGTCGGCGCGGTCACCGGGGCGGGATCGTCCGATCGGCTGAGGAACCAGAGCGTCCCGCCACCGGCCGCCACCAGCAGCAGTACGACGGCCAGCACCGCGATCAGCGGGCCTCGACCGCGCTTACCCGGAGCCGGTGCGGCATCCCCGCCGTACGGGCCGTCCTCGGGCCGGTACGGCGGCTCTCCGCCGCCGTACGCCGGAACGGCTCCGCCCGGCCGGTACGACCCGCCACCATAGGGGCTCTCCGCCTCGCCGTAGCGCGTCTCCGGCCCGCCACCGTAGGGCGCGTCGCCGTACGGCCCGGGTCGCCCCTGGGGTGCCGCCGGGTACGACTGAACGGCGGGCGGGTAGGGCTCGTG
>NZ_RCVI01000272.1:0-1024 GCF_003667455.1 Micromonospora sp. CV4
GTGTATGCCGGTGCTTTGGACAGCCTGTTCAGCGATAAAAAGTCCTCTGGCAGTGGGGATATCAGCATCATCAACCGCAAAACAGGCCTGTGCCTGATCAAGGTCAGCAACAGCCACGTGATCAAAGTAGACTGGGATGAATCGGAATTCGGCGAGGGTGCCAGCGAATCAGTTCAGGCTGAAATCAAAGTTGACGGTGACAAAGTCGATGTGACTGCGGCCAGCCATCAGGACATTCATGTTGTGAATGATCAGACATGGGTGGGCGGTGTCTGTGTCGACACTAATGACAATGTTCAGGTGAATCTGGACAGTCTGCTGCGCGCAGTGAAAAAGCGCATGACAGACAAGTCGCTGGTTAAAATGGCTGTGAAAAGAGTTATTTGATTTCCAGAGCCGCCTCCACCGCGGCCTCGGCATTGACCAGGCCCGAGCCATAACGATTGTCTTCGTTGGGCGGCATCGGTGTGGCGGTTTTCATCAATAAAGCCTTCACCTCTGAGGGCTTTAGTTTTTTGTTCGCAGCCTTCACTAAAGCGGCTACACCGGCCACGTGCGGAGTGGCCATCGACGTCCCGAAGGTTTCTTTGTAACTTGTAAGCTCAGACTTCAGGCTGACCAAAGTTTCAGGCGATGTTTTAACCAAGGCGCGGATCTTTTCACCCACGGCCTGCTCTACGAAAAAGCCCACTGCAAACAACACATTGTCTTTTTCAAACAAGCGCGTTTCTATCAGGCCCGGTCTGTCGTTGGCGACAATCACGCTGGTGGCGCCGGCGCGCATGGCATTGCGGATCTGGTCTTCGATCGGAGTGACGCGGTTTAAAGTGACCAGCACATGTTTGTCTTTGACGTCTTTCCCGGCAAAGTCCGCCGGATCACCCAAGCCGCAGTCCACGACAGCACGTGTTTGCTCAGTATAAGGAACCGCCGTGCCCTTAAAGTGATAGGCCTTCAGTGTTTGTGGTCCCGTGGCCTCCGCAAGGGTCACAGTGCTGGATCGACCACGCCTCACCGGCCGCCC
>NZ_RCVI01000059.1:0-1068 GCF_003667455.1 Micromonospora sp. CV4
GCTAACCCCCTCCCCCTGCCCCGTCCTCGGTGATCAAGAGGTTCGCGTCACCAGCCTCGGCGTGTCGTGACGCGAACCTCTTGATCACGTCAACGGGCCGCAGGGGTTGGGGCCGTGATCGCCCAGCGTTCGTGGTCGCGCCACGCGCCGTCGATGAACAGGTAGTCCGGGGAGAAGCCCTCCAGCCGGAAACCCAGCTTGCGGGCCACCCGCAGGGACGGCTCGTTGCCGGGTTGGATGTTCGCCTCCAGGCGGTGCAGCCCGAGCACCCCGAACGCGTGGTCGATGACCAGGGCGAGGCCCGCCGAGGCGTGCCCGGTGCCGCTATACGGCTGGAACGCCGCGTACCCGAGGTAGCCGCCGCGCAGCGCGCCCAGCACGATCCCGCTGATGGTCACGTAGCCGGCGATGTCGCCGCTGGCCCGGTCGCAGATCAGGTAGCCGGAGCTGTCGCGGCGGCGGATCCGGCTCAGGTACCGGTCGTACTCCTCCGGGCTGTCCGGCGCGGCCAGCCACGGGTGGTGCAGGTCCCGGCTGCGCCGCGCCGCCGCCACGAACTCGTCGCGGTCGGTGGGCCGGGGTCGGCGGATCGCGGCACGATCGCCGGTGCGCAGGTATCTCACGGCGGACCACTCTGACGGACCTGCCCGGGCGCTGTCCAACCGCAGACGCTGCGCCCGCGAGCCGCGTCGGTCAGCGCACCGTGGGATCGGTGCTCTCCCGGGGCAGCACGGTGTGCGGCGCGGTGACCACGGCGACCGCCGCGTCGGGCCGCTCGATCCGGGCGGCGAGCCGGGCCACGGCCTCCCGGGCGAGAAAGCCGGTGTCGACGGAGACGGTGCTCAGCGTCGGCCGGGAGTAGCGCCCCTCCTCGATGTCGCCGACGCCCATCACGGCGACGTCGGCGGGGACACGCAGCCCGGCGTCGAAGGCGGCGCGCATCGCGCCGATGGCGAGGGGGTCGGAGTGGCAGAAGATGGCGTCCGGACGGTCCGGGTGGGCGAGCAGGGCGCGGGCGGCACGGTAGCCGTCGGCCCGGCGGTGCCGCGACGCCGGGCCGACGGCTAC
>NZ_RCVI01000174.1:0-43305 GCF_003667455.1 Micromonospora sp. CV4
GTCGAGGTCGCCACGGTGGGGGAGACCATGGTGGTGCTCTGCCCCGCGCCCGGCGAGCCGTTGGAGCACGCCGAGCGGGTCGCCGTCTCGGTCGGCGGCGCGGAGTCCAACGTGGCCGGCTACCTCGCCCGGCTCGGGCACCGGGCGACCTGGGTCAGCCGGGTCGGCGACGACCCGTTCGGCCGGGCCGTCGTGCGGCACGTCGCCGCCACCGGCGCTCGGGTCGATCTGGTGGCCGTGGATCCGACGGCCCCCACCGGGCTGTACGTCAAGGACCCGGGCCCGGCGGCGACCGAGGTGCACTACTACCGCGCCGGCTCGGCCGCCTCCCGCATGGACCCCGACGTGTTGGCCGACCGGCGGCTCGCCGGCGCCCGGGTGCTGCACCTGTCCGGGATCACCCCCGCGCTCTCCACCACCTGCCGAGCGCTGGCCGAGCACGCGGTGACCGACCGGCCGGTGCCCGGCGCGCTGGTCAGCTTCGACGTCAACCACCGGTCCCGGCTCTGGCCCGCCGACCGGGCCGCGCCGGTGCTGCGCGACCTCGCCGACCGCAGCGACCTGGTCTTCGTGGGCCAGGACGAGGCGGACACACTGTGGGGCACCGCCGACCCGGTGGCGGTGCGCCGGCTGCTGCCGGGGCCGGCGACGGTGGTGGTCAAGGACGGCGCGGTGGGGGCCACCGCCCTGTGCCGCGACGCCGAGGCGGTCTTCGTCCCGGCGCCCCGGGTGGCGGTGGTGGAGCCGGTCGGCGCCGGAGACGCGTTCGCCGCCGGCTACCTCGCCGGGCTGCTGCGCGGCCTCGACACGGTACGGCGGCTGCGTCTCGGGCACCTTTTCGCCGCCCAGGCGCTGGGCAGCAGCGGCGACAACGCCCCGGTGCCGCCGTGGGCCTGGTTCGAGCGGCTGCTCGACGCCCCCGTCGAGACCTGGTCGCCGCTGGACCTGACCGCCCGCGATCTCGGATGGAGTGGATCATGACGACTGCGGACTTCGACCACGTCTTCGGTACGGCCCGGGTGATGGCGATCCTGCGCGGCCTGCCGGTGGCGGAGACCGTCCGGCTCGCCGGCCGGGCCTGGGACCTCGGCATCGACGTGGTGGAGGTGCCGGTGGCGACCGCCGACGCGGTGCCGGCGCTGCGCGCGGCCGTCGAGGCGGGCGGTGAGCGCGGCCGGGTCGTCGGCGCCGGCACCGTGCTCGACGTGGCGCAGGTCGCGGCGGCGGCCGACGCCGGGGCCGCGTTCACCGTGGCGCCCGGCCTGGACCTCGCGGTCGCCGACGCCGCCGCCGCGCGCGGCCTACCGCACCTGCCCGGCGTGGCCACGCCCACCGAGGCGCAGCAGGCGTTGCGACACGGCCTCACCTGGCTCAAGGCGTTCCCCGCGATCGCCCTCGGGCCGGCCTGGTTCCGGGCGGTAGCCGGCCCGCTGCCCCAGTTGCGCTTCGTGGCCACCGGCGGCCTCGACGCGGGCAACGCCGGCGCGTTCCTCGACGCCGGCGTACGGGTGGTGGCGGTCGGCTCGGCGCTGGCCGATCCCGACCAGCTGGACCGGCTGTCCGAGCTGGTCGCCCTCGGAGCGTCCGCCCACTGAGCCCGGGCAGCCGCCCGGCGTCAGCCGGTGGCCGCCGGCCGGTCGAGAAAGAGCAGCCGGGCGCGCTTCTCCGGCAGGTCGATGAGCGGGCCGGGCCGGAAGCCGGCGCGCACGAACCGGTCGACGGCCTTGTCGTTGCGGGCGTCCGGCTCCATGACGATCCGCAGCCGGCCCGGATCGGCGAGGACGAAGTCCAGGATCGCGCGGAACAGGGTGCCGGTGAAGCCGCGCTCGACCGTCACCGGTGGCCCGATCAGCAGGTGGACACCCACGTCGCCGGGGCGCACGTCGTAGCGCTCGCCCACCGGGTCCGCCTCGGGCTGGTAGGTCTGCGCCAACGCCACCGGCACGCCGTCGCGATGCACCAGGTACGCGTGGTGGGTGGCCAGCGAGTCCAGGTACGCGTAGATCTCGCGCACCCGCTCACGGCTCGCCTCGCGCATCCCCCAGAACCGGGCCCGCTCCTGGGTGACCCAGCCGTGCAGCAGGTCGACGTCCTCGTCGGGCCGCACCGGCCGGATGGTCACCACCCCGAAACCGGGGATGTCCCGCCGGTAGTGGTGCGGATCGACGGTCGTCGGGTCAGTGCTCATCCCGCTCCTCGGCGAGCTGCTCCCAGTCCGTGGTCACCGGCAACAGCTCCCCGGCCAGCCAGGCTGGGCCCTGGTCGTCGTGGTGCGGGTCGCCGGGCACCCCGCAGGCGCCCAGCGGCACCACCCAGCGGCTGTCCTCCCGACGGCCCAGGTCCCAGACGAAGCGCGCGGCCGGCCCCCGGAAACACCGGTGCGTCACCCCGGGCACGCTGGAGGTCGCCAGCACGCAGTCGTGATCGCCGGAGAGGCGGGGGCCGGGGCCGGCGTCCGGGTCGGGCAGGGCCCGCCACGGCGTCAGCCGGTGCAGGTCCCCCCAACGCACCGGCCCGTCCGCCGCGCCGGCGACCTCCTCGGCCGCCGCGCGGACCAGCGCCGCCACGTCCAGGCCGGGCAGCCGGGCGGTGCCGAGCAGGTGCTCCAGCGCGTAGCCGACCCGCGGCGTCAGCGCCAACCAGGGCGCGAACACGTCCGGGTACGCCGGCGGCTCGGCCAGCGCGGCCAGCGCCGGGTGGGCGGCGAGCCGGCGTACGACGGACTCCCGCAGCATGGCGAAGTCCGCGGCGTCGGTGCTGTCGACGGCCATCCGCCGGTCCCAGCGCAGCAGCCGATCGCGCAGCGCGTCGGCGTCCGGACCGAGCCCGGTCACCCCGGCCAGGACCGCCAGCAGCGGGCCGGCCGACGCCAGGTACGTGTCGGTGTGCACCGCGGCCAGCCGCTCGGCCGTCCAGTCGCGGCCGGCGTCGAGCAGCTCGGCGATCCGGTGCGCCCGGTGCGGCGGGGCGAACTCGACCCCGAGCGGCGCCGCCAGCCCCCGCTCGTTGGCCATCACCGCGCGGCCGACCACCTCGGCCCGGGGCAGCGGCGCGTACCAGCCGCGCCAGGCGTACTCGGCCCGCCAGGCCGGCACCACCCCCCGGCCGTTTCCTGGATCCCGGACCGGCACCGCGCCCGCGACCCGGTGCAGCAGCCCGCCGGCGGTGTCCGCCGCCTGCACCACGTTGACCGGCTCCACCCAGTGCCGCAGCGCCCGGTCCACGTCCGCCACGGTCCGGGCGCGCAGCAGCTCCGGCAGCGCCGCGAAGCCGAGTTCGGCGCGGACCCGGGGTGGGTAGCGGAGGCTGATGGCGGTGGACTCGTCCGGCCCGCCGGCGATCACCGGGCCCCGCTCGGTCTCCACCACCTCGACCTCGACCGGGTCCGCCCCGGCCACCTCGATCGTCTCGACGTGGGCGTGCACCGGTCGCCACCCGTCCGGGCCGAACGCCTCGACCACCGGACCCTGGCGGCGCAGCCGCTCGGCGTACGCGTCCTGGTAGTCGGCCATCGCGTTGGTGATGGCCCAGGCCACCCCGCCGGTGTGCGCGAAGTGCGCGATGCCCGGCACGCCCGGCATCGCCAGCCCGACCACGTCGTACTCCGGGCAGGCCAACCGGATCTGCTGGTAGACGCCGGGATCCTCGATGAACCGGTGCGGGTCACCGGCGAGCAGCGCGGCCCCGGTGCCGGTCCGTTCGGCCGCGAGGAGCCATCCGTTGCTGCCGGCCACGGCCGGACCGTCGGTGGCGAACAGATCGATCGCGGCCGGGCCGAGCCGGTGCGCCACGTGTTCGCGCCAGAGCTTGCTGGGGAACCCGGCGAACAGGATGTGGTGGCCCAGCCAGACGGCCAGCGGCGTCCACGGCTGCCACCGGCCCGGGGTCAGCCCGGTGGCGGCGAACTCGGGCGTCCGGGCCGCCCCGGCGGCGAGGCCGGCGTTCACCCCGGTCACGTACGCGCCCACCCAGGCGGCGGTCGCCGGGTCGAGCGCGGCGTGGCAGCGGCGGGCGGTGTCGTCGAGCCGGACCTGCCGGGCGAACCGGTCCCAGCCGAGCGCGTCGACGCCGAGGAAAGCGGCGCTGGTGCCCTGGGCCCGGTGCCGTTCCACCTCGATCTGCCAGGCCCGGTCGTACGCGGTCACCCGCCCCTGCGCCGTCGCCAGGGCCAGTGGGTCGTCGGCCCGCAGGTGCGGCACGCCCCACCGGTCGCGGAACCGCTCGGCGCTCACGCCGGCTCCGGGGCGGGCGCGGTGCTCCGACGCCGGGCGGCGGGGATGACCAGCGGGGTGCCGGTCTCCGGGTCGTCGATCACCCGGCAGGGCAGCCCGAACACGTCGGCCACCAGGTCGGCGGTGACCACCGAGGCCGGTTTGCCGGCGGCCACCACCCGCCCGTCGCGCATGGCGATCAGGTGGGTGGCGTACCGGGCGGCGTGGTTCAGGTCGTGCAGCACCGCGACCAGCGTGCGTCCCTGCTCCTCGTGCAGCCGGGCGCAGAGGTCCAGGATCTCGATCTGGTGGGCGATGTCGAGGTAGGTGGTCGGCTCGTCGAGCAGCAGCAGCGGGGTCTGCTGGGCCAGCGCCATGGCGATCCAGACCCGTTGCCGCTGGCCGCCGGAGAGCTCGTCGACCGGGCGGTCGGCGAGGTCGGCGACGCCGGTGGCGGCCATCGACTCCTCCACCACCCGTTCGTCCTCCCGGGACCACTGTCGCAGCAGCCCCTGGTGTGGGTACCGCCCCCGGGCGACCAGTTCGGCGACGCTGATCCCGTCCGGCGCGATCGACGTCTGCGGCAGCAGGCCGAGCGTGCGGGCCACCTTCCGGGCGGGCACCTCGTGGATGTCCCGACCGTCCAGCAGCACGGCGCCGGTGCTCGGGCGCAGCATCCGGGACAGGGCGCGCAGCAGGGTCGACTTGCCGCAGGCGTTCGGGCCGATGATCACCGTGAACGACCGGTCGGGCACCGCCACGGTCAGGTCCTCGGCGATGACGCGCCGGTCGTACGCGAGGGTCAGCGCGGTGCCACCGAGCCGTGAACTGCCGGGGTGCATGGGTGCTCCTTCGAAGGCGTCGCGGGTGTTCACAGCCGACCCGCCCGGCGTTCCATGGCCAGCAGCCAGACCAGGTAGCCGCCACCGATCACCCCGGTCACCACACCGACCGGAAGCTGGTGCCCGGTGAAGGCCCGCTGGGCCAGCAGGTCGGCGCCGACCAGCAGCGCCGCGCCGACGGTCATCGACGGCACCAGGTTCGGGCCGGGCGCCCGGGTCAGCCGCTTCGCCACGTGCGGCGCGACGAGCGCCACGAAGGACACCGGTCCGGCGGCGGCCGCCGCGAACGAGACCAGCAGCACGGCCGCGGCGAGCAGCAGCAGGCGTAGCCGGCGCACCGGCACGCCGAGGGCGCTGGCCGTGTCGTCGCCCAACTCCATCATCCGCAGCGCCGGGGCGCAGCCGATCAGCAGCAGCGGCGCCAGCACGGCGGTGACGGCGAGCAGCGGCCCGGCGTTGGCCCAGCCCCGCCCGTCCAGGCTGCCGGTGAGCCAGAGCACCGCGCGGGCGGCGTCCATCAGCGGCGCCCGGGTCAGCAGGTAGCCGTTGACCCCGGTGAGGATCGCGGAGATGCCGATGCCGACCAGGATGAGCCGGAAGCCGTGCACCCCGCGTCGCCAGGCGAGCGCGTAGATCACCAGGCCGGTGGCGAGACCACCGACGACCGCTGCGCCGGCCAACGCCAGGCTGCTGCCGCCGAGGACGATCACGACCAGCGCGCCGGCCGACGCACCCTGGGTGAAGCCCAGGATGTCCGGGCTGCCCAGCGGATTACGGACCAGCGACTGGAACACCGTGCCGGCCAGCGACAGCGCCGCGCCGACCAGCAGGGCGGTGACCAGCCGGGGCAGTCGCAGCTCGTGCACGATGAACTGCTCCGCCGGGGTGCCGCCGCCGGTCAGGGTACGCAGCACGTCGGCGGCGCTCATCGGATAGTCGCCGCTGCCCACGGCGACCAGACCCAGCCCGGCGGCGAGCAGCGCGGCACCGGCGCCGACGACCAGCGCGCGGGGACGGAACCGCAACGAGAGCCGAGAGGTGCGGATGACGGTCACGGGTGGGCCACCCGTCCGCGGGTGACCAGCCAGAGGAAGAGCGGACCGCCCAGCACGGCGGTGACCATGCCGACCTGGAGTTCACCCGGTCGACCCAGCACCCGGCCCAGCACGTCGGCGCCGAGCAGCAGCACCGGCGCGAGCACCGCGCAGTATGGCAGCAGCCAGCGCAGATCCGGGCCGGTCAGGGCGCGGACCAGGTGCGGCACCAGCAGCCCGACGAAGACGATCGGCCCGCAGACGGCGGTCGCCGCGCCGCAGAGCAGGGTGACCGCGACGATCACGGCGGCCCGGATCAGCGCGGGTCGGGCGCCCAGGGCGCGCGCCGCGTCGTCGCCGAGCGCGAGGGCGTTCAGCGGGCGGGCGGCGCCGAGCGCGACCAGCAGACCGACCAGGATGAACGGCAGCACCCGGGTGACGGTCGCGGGGTCCGCGCTGGCCAGTGAGCCGACCGTCCAGAACCGCAGCCGCTCCAGCGAGGCGGTGTCCAGCAGCATCACCGCGCTCACGTACGAGTAGAGGGTGGCGTTCAGCGCCGCGCCGGCCAGCGCGAGGCGGGCCGGCGTGGCCCCGCGCCCGCCGCCCACGGCGTAGACCAGCGCGGTGACCACCGCCGCGCCGAGCAGCGCGAACCAGACGTACCCGCCGATGGCCGTGACGCCCAGGAAGGCGGCGGCGGTGGCGACCGCTGCGGAGGCGCCGGCGTTGATGCCGAGCAGCCCGGGGTCGGCCAGCGGATTGCGGGTGAGGGCCTGCATCACGGCGCCGGCCACCCCGAGGGCCGCGCCGGCGATCAGCCCGAGCAGGGTGCGCGGCAGGCGCATCCGGTGCACCACCGCGTACTCGGTGGCGTCGCGGTGCAGCAACCCGGACCAGACGTCGCCGAGCGGCATGGACTTCGCGCCGACCGCGATGCTGAGCAGCAGGACGACGCCGAGCAGCGCCACCGCGCCGACCAGGCCGGCGGCGCGGGCCGCCTGGCGACCGCGCCGCGCCGGCGGTGGAGCGGGGGATGGTGTCGCCAACCGGGCCGGTACGGCACGTGCCGGTCTGGTGGCGGAGGGTGTGGCGTCCAGTGTGGGCTCCGGGGTGTGGCGACACGACGTACCGCTGTTGACAACGAACGAGGTTAGGCTAACCTAACCCCGCTGCCCTGGTCGACCCCGGCCGTTCCCCTGATCGAAAGACACCGCCATGCCCGATGCCCTGTCCGCCCGTCGCCTCTCCCGTCGCGGCCTGCTGGCCGCCGGTGGCGCCGCCACGCTGGCCACCCTGCTCGCCGGCTGCGGCAAGGATGACGCCGCGAAGCCCGCTGCCAGCACCGGAAGTGGCCCCTGGTCGTTCACCGACGACCGCAACCAGAAGGTTGAGGCGGCGGCTCGTCCGACCCGCGTGGTGGCCTTCACCGGGGTCGCGGCAGCCCTGATCGATTTCGGTCTCGACAAGCAGCTCGTCGGCGTGTTCGGCGAGACCAAGCGCGCCGACGGCACGGCCGAACCGCAGGCCGGTGACCTGAACATCGAGGCCGTGGAGATCCTCGGCAACGTGTGGGGCGAGTTCAGCCTGGAGAAGTACGCGGCGCTGCGCCCGGAGCTGCTGGTCACCCACATGTACGACCCGGACGCGCTCTGGTACGTGCCGGACGAGAGCAAGGCCAAGATCCTGCCGCTGGCGCCGAGCGTGGCGATCACCACCGCCCGGGTGCCGATGACCAAGCCGATCGAGCGGTACGCCGCGCTGGCCGAGTCGCTCGGCGCGGACCTGTCCGCGAAGAAGGTCACCGACGCGAAGGCCCGCTTCGAGGCCGGCGCCGAGGCGGTCCGCCAGGCCGTCAAGGCCAACCCGGGGATCAAGGTCATGGCCTGCTCCGGCAGCCCCGACCTGTTCTACGTCTCCAACCCCAAGGTGAGCACCGACCTGATGTACTTCGCCGAGCTGGGCGTGGACATCGTGGTCCCCACCAAGCTCGAAGCCGGTGACTACTTCGAGGCGCTCAGCTGGGAGAACGCCGGCAAGTTCCCGGCCGACCTGATCCTGCTGGACAACCGCAGCACCGCGTTGCAGGCCAAGGACCTCACCGCCAAGCCCACCTGGCAGCAGCTGCCGGGGGTCAGGGCCAACCAGGTGACCCCGTGGGACACCGTGCCCCGCTTCTCGTACGCCGGCTCCGCGCCGCTGCTGGAGAACCTCGCCACCGCCATCCGGAACGCGAAGAAGGTCAGCTGACGCCATGACCGCGAGCACCGTCGAACTTGTCGCCCTGCAGTACCGCTTCTACGCCGCGCACGTCGTCCGGGCCCGCCGGGTCGGCGCCTCGCTGATCCGGGTCACCCTTGGCGGCGCGGAGCTGGTCGACTTCGCCGGTGGCGGCCGGGACCAGAGCGTCTCGCTCTTCCTGCCGCACCCGGGGCAGGACGCCCCGGTGGTCCCGGTCGAGCTGGGTGAGGACTGGTTCGGCGCCTGGCGGGCTCTCCCGCCCGAGGTGCGCGCGGTCATGCGTTCGTACACCATCCGGGAGCACCGCCCGGCCGCCGTCGAGGTGGACATCGACTTCGTCAGTCACGGTGACACCGGTCCCGCCGCCCGCTGGGCGGAGCGGGCGGGGCCCGGTGACCGGGTGCTGCTGCTCGGCCCGGCGGTGCGGGACAACCGCAGTGTCTGCTTCCGCCCGCCGGACGGCACCGACCTCGTGGTGCTGGCCGCCGACGAGACCGCGCTGCCGGCCGTCGCCGGCATCCTGGCCTGGCTGCCCGCCGCCACCCCGGTCCGCGCCTGGATCGAGGTGCCGGCCGCGGCCGACATCACCGAGCTGCCCACCGCGGCGGACGCGGAGATCCGCTGGATCGTGCGCGGCAGCACCCCACCCGGCAGCGACCTGCTGGTCAGCGCGATCCGCGCCGCCCGGCTGCCCGCCGCCACCCCGTACGCCTGGATCGCCGGCGAGTCCGGTGCGGTGCGGGCGCTGCGCCGGCACCTGGTCGGCGAGCGGGGCATCGACCGCCGGCGGGTGACCTTCGCCGGCTACTGGCGGCGCGGGCTCTCGGAGGAGGACCTGCGCGCCGAGGCACTGGCCGGCGCCACCGCCTGACCGGCGACCCCCATCTGAAAGGCAGCACGCTCCCGGCGCGGACGCGCCGGGGCAGGGTTCCGGCTGCCCATCGTCGAGAACGTGGAGGACATCCCGTGACCGTGCCGACGTATTCCGTCGAGACCACCGCGCCGCCGTCGGCGCCGGCCGCCGCGCACGCCCACCTGCTGCACGGCGACTCGGTCGAACAGTACCGGCGGACACTCGCCGACGGCGTCGAACGGGTCGCCCGCCGGGTGGCCACCGTGGGCCGGCCCAGCACCGGGATCACCCCGGCCGAGCTGGCCCCCGTGGTCGACCGCGTCGACCTGGACCGGCCCCTGGGCAACGCCGACGCCGCGCTGGACGAGCTGGAGGACGTCTACCTGCGCGACACCGTCTGGTTCCACCACCCCCGCTACCTCGCCCACCTGAACTGCCCGGTGGCCATCCCGGCGCTGCTCGGCGAGGCGGTGCTCACCGCCGTGAACTCCTCCCTGGACACCTGGGACCAGAGCGCCGGGGCCACCCTCATCGAACGGCGTCTGATCGACTGGACCGCCGAACGGATCGGCCTCGGCCCGAACGCCGACGGTGTCTTCACCAGCGGGGGCAGCCAGTCCAACCTCCAGGCGCTGCTGCTGGCCCGGGAGGAGGCGTGCGCCGCCGCGATCACCCCGGCGGCCCGCGCCGACCTGCTGCCCCGGCTTCGCGTGCTCACCTCCGCGGCCGGCCACTTCAGCGTGCAGAAGTCGGCCAAGCTGCTCGGCCTTGCCCCGGACGCGGTGATCGCGGTGCCCACCGACCCGCAGCGGCGGATCCGGCCCGCCGCCGTCCGCGACGAGATCGCCCGGTGCCGGCAGGCCGGGCTGGTGGTCATGGCGGTCGTCGGCACCGCCGGCACCACCGACTTCGGCTCCATCGACCCGATCGCCGAGCTGGCAGTGGTCTGCTCGGCGGCCGGCGTCTGGCTGCACGTGGACGCCGCGTACGGCTGCGGGCTGCTGGTCTCGCCGACCCGCCGGCACCTGCTCGACGGCATCGAACGGGCCGACTCGGTGACCGTCGACTACCACAAGTCGTTCTTCCAGCCGGTCAGCTCCAGCGCGCTGCTGGTGCGCGACCGGCGGGTGCTGCGGCACGCCACCTACCACGCCGACTACCTCAACCCGGCGCGGATGGTGGAGCAGCGGATCCCCAACCAGGTCGACAAGAGCCTGCAGACCACCCGCCGCTTCGACGCGCTGAAGCTCTGGCTGACCCTGCGGGTGATGGGCCCGGACGCGCTCGGCGAACTCTTCGACGAGGTGATCGACCGGGCCGCCGACGCCTGGGAGCTGGTCAGCGAGGATCCTCGCTTCGAGGTCGTGACCCGCTCCCAGCTGAGCACGGTGGTCTTCCGTTACCTGCCCACCGGACCCGGCCGGGAGCTGGCCGACGCGGCCAACCTGCACGCCCGCGAGGCGCTGGCCGCCTCCGGCGCCGCGCTGGTCGCCGGGACCCGGGTCGACGGCCGGCACTTCCTGAAGTTCACCCTGCTGAACCCGGCCACGACCGTCGACGACGTCGGCCACGTGCTCGAACTCATCGCCGCCCACGCCGGGCGGTACGTGCTGGAGCACACCGCCGTCGACCTGACCTGCCACGTCGGCTGATGCCGGCGTCCCCGAACGCGCCGCGTCGGCTGGCGCCGAACCCGAACCCGTGCCTGGAGGGCCGGATGTCCACCCACGACTTCATCGCCATCGGGCTGGGCCCGTACAACCTGGGCCTGGCCTGCCTCACCGCCCCGATCGACGACCTGGACGGGGTGTTCCTGGAGGCCCGGCCGAGCCTCGCCTGGCACCCCGGCATGCTGCTGGAGTCGGCCCGGTTGCAGACCCCGTTCATCGCCGACCTGGTCAGCCTGGCGGACCCGACCTCGCCCTACTCCTTCCTCAACTACCTGAAGGAGATCGGCAGGCTCTACCCGTTCTACATCCGGGAGAGCTTCTACCCGCTTCGCAGCGAGTACGACGCCTACTGCCGGTGGGCGGCGGCGAAGCTGCCGAACCTGCGCTTCGGCCAGACGGTCACCACGGTGGAGTACGACACCACCGACGAGCGGTACGTGGTGCGGGCCAGCACCGGCGCGGGGGAGACGGTCGTATACCGGGCCCGGCACCTGGTGCTCGGCACCGGCACCCCGCCGCACCTGCCCCCGGCCGTCGCGGGGTTGCCCGGCGACGCGGTGCACAACTCGCGCTACCTGGAGCACCGGGACGCGCTGCGCACCAAGCGCAGCATCACCGTGGTGGGCAGCGGGCAGAGCGCCGCCGAGATCTACCACGACCTGCTCGGCGACCTCGACCGGTACGGCTACCAGCTGAACTGGGTCACCCGTTCGCCGCGGTTCTTCCCCCTCGAATACACCAAGCTCACGCTGGAGATGACCTCGCCGGATTACGTGGACTACTTCCACGCGCTGCCCGAGGCGACCCGCTACCGGCTGGAGTCGGAGCAGAAGGGCCTGTTCAAGGGCATCAACGCCGACCTGATCAATGACATCTTCGACCTGCTCTACGCGCACAGCGTCGACGGGCCGGTGAACACCCGGCTGCTCACCAACACCGAGCTGACCAGCGCCGAGCACCACGACGGGGCGTACACGCTGGGGTTGCGCCAGGTCGAGCAGGAGCGCGACTTCACCCTGCGGACCGAGGGTCTGGTGCTGGCGACCGGCTACCACTACCGGGTGCCGGAGTTCCTCGCGCCGGTGCGCGACCGGATCCGCTGGGACGCGCGCGGCCGGTTCGACGTGGCCCGCAACTACAGCATCGACGACACCGGCCGGGGCATCTTCCTGCAGAACGCGGGCACCCACACGCACAGCATCACCTCACCGGACCTCGGCATGGGCGCGTACCGAAACTCGTGGATCATCCGGGAGCTGCTCGGCCGGGAGCACTACCCGATCGAGAAGAGCATCACCTTCCAGGAGTTCGGCGCGCCCGCCGGGGTGGCGTCGTGACCGTCGTCTTCGCCCGCGTCGACGACCGGCTCGGTGAGTTCGCGCTACGGACCCTCGACCCGGACTCCGACGCCGCGCTGCTGCACGCCTGGGTGACCCACCCGAAGGCGGCGTTCTGGCTGATGCAGGACGCCGACCCGGCTCAGGTGGCCGAGGAGTACCGGCGGATCGCCGCCCACCCGCACCACGACGCGTACCTCGGCCTGTACGACGGGCGTCCCGCCTTCCTGGCCGAACGCTACGACCCGGCGCACGTCGAGCTGGTCGGCCTGTACGACGCCCAGCCCGGGGACGTCGGCATGCACTTCCTCTGCGCGCCCACCGGCGCCCCGGTGCACGGTTTCACCCGGGCGGTGCTCACCACCGTCATGGCGTGGCTCTTCGCCGACCCGGCGGCCCGCCGGGTGGTGGTCGAGCCGGACGTGCGCAACACCGCCGTGCACGCGCTGAACGCCGCCGTCGGGTTCGAGGTCGTCGGCGCCATCGCCAAGCCCGAGAAGGAGGCGCTGCTCAGCGTCTGCACCCGGGCGCAGTTCCACGCCGCGACCGACCGCGCGACCCAGCGGGCCGCGACCGACCGCCCGACCCAGCGGGCCGCGACCGACCGCGCCGCCGTCACCCGACCCGAAGGAGCCCCGGCGTGACCGCCACCGCCATCCCCACCCAGCCGTCCTCGGCCGCCGCGTCGGGCGCCGTCGACCCGGTCGGACATCTCACCCCGCAGCGCTGGGCCCGGGCCAACCGGCTGCTGGTCCGCAAGGCGCTCGCCGAGT
Organism: Micromonospora sp. CV4; assembly: GCF_003667455.1. Lineage (NCBI taxonomy): Bacteria > Bacillati > Actinomycetota > Actinomycetes > Micromonosporales > Micromonosporaceae > Micromonospora > Micromonospora sp. CV4. The sequence continues at coordinate 12,959 of NZ_RCVI01000174.1, forward strand.
TCACCCACGAACGGCTGATCACCCCGGAGCCCGTACCGGCCCCCGACGGCGACGACCGGCAGTGGTACGAGGTCCGCAGCGACGACGGCACGGTCACCTACCGGTTCGCCGCTCGGGTGCTCGCGTTGGCGCACTGGCAGATCGACCCGGACAGCATCACCCGGCACCGCCACGGCACCGCGCTGCCGCCCGACGCGGTCGACCTGATCGTCGAACTGCGCGACAGCCTCGGGCTCTCCGCGCGGGTGCTCCCGGTCTACCTGGAGGAGATCACCTCCACCCTCGCCGGCGCCGCGTACAAGCTGGCGCAGTCCGCGCCGAGCGCCGCCGAGCTGGCCGGGGCGGACTTCCAGACCATCGAGACGTCGATGACCGAGGGTCACCCCTGCTTCGTGGCCAACAACGGCCGGCTCGGCTTCGGCGTCGACGAGTACCACCGGTACGCCCCGGAGGCCGCCGCGCCGGTCCGGCTGGAGTGGCTGGCCGCGCACCGGGACCACTCGACGTTCAGCAGCGCCGCCGACCTCGACTACGACACTCTCATCGAGGGTGAGCTGGACGCGGACACCCGGGCCCGGTTCGCCGCCACGATGGCCGACCTCGGGCTGGACCTCGCCGACTACCACCTGATCCCGGCGCACCCGTGGCAGTGGTGGAACAAACTGGCCGTCACGTTCGCCGGTGAGCTGGCCGAGCGTCGGCTGGTGCACCTCGGCCCCGGGCCGGACGACCACCTCGCCCAGCAGTCCATCCGCACCTTCTTCAACGTCACCGAGCCGCGCCGGCACTACGTGAAGACCGCGCTGTCGGTGCTGAACATGGGCTTCATGCGTGGGCTGTCGGCCGCGTACATGGCGGCCACCCCGGCGATCAACGACTGGCTGGCCGGCCTGATCGCCGGCGACGAGGTGCTCGCCGGCACGGGGTTGACGGTCATCCGCGAGCGGGCCGCGGTCGGCTACCGGCACCGGCAGTACGAGGCGGCCACCGACCGCACCTCCCCGTACCGCAAGATGTTCGCCGCGCTGTGGCGGGAGAGCCCGGTGCCGGGTCTCGCGCCGGGTCGACGACTGTCCACCATGGCCGCCCTGCTGCACGTGGACAGCGACGGCGGCTCGCTGGCGGCGGCACTGATCGCCCGGTCCGGGCTGGCGCCCGAGGTGTGGCTGCGCCGCTACCTGGACGCCTACCTGACCCCGCTGCTGCACAGCTTCTACGCCCACGACCTGGCCTTCATGCCGCACGGCGAGAACGTCATCCTGGTCCTCGACGAGCAGGACACGGTCGAGCGGGTGATCTTCAAGGACATCGCCGAGGAGATCGCGGTGATGAGCACCGAGGTCGAGCTGCCGCCGGCGGTGGAGCGGATCCGGGTCGAGGTGCCCGACGACACCAAGCTGCTGAGCATCTTCACCGACGTGGTCGACTGCTTCCTGCGCCACCTCAACGCGGTGCTGGTCGAGGCCGGCGTACTGACCGAGGAGGACTTCTGGCGTACGGTCGCCGCCTGCGCCGCCGACTACCTGGACCGGGTGCCGCACCTGGCCGAGCGGGCCCGCCGCTACGACCTGTTCGCCCCGGAGTTCGCGCTGTCCTGCCTCAACCGGCTGCAACTGCGCGACAACCAGCAGATGATCGACCTGGCCGACCCGTCGGCCGCCCTCCAGTTCGTCGGCACGCTGGTCAACCCGCTGGCCCGCTACGCGCCGGCCCGGTGACACCGGTCGCGCCCCGGCCGGGTCGGCGAGCCTGACATCCGGCCGGGGCGCGACCGCGCGAGACGCCCGCGTATGCAACCGACGCGGTGGCGCATGGCCAGGGCGCTCACCGGCCGGTGCAATGGAGACATGAGTTTCCTGCGCACCGCGAGCCTGATCGCCGCCACCGTGACCACCGGCCTGACCGCCGGGCTATTCACCGCGTTCGCGTACGCGGTCATGCCGGGCCTGAGCCGCACCGACGACCGGACGCTGGTGCTCGCCATGCAACGGATCAACGAGTCCATCCTGAACGGGTGGTTCGCCGTCTGCTTCGGCGGTGCGCTGGTGTTCACGCTGCTGGCGGCGGTGTCACACCTGGGTGCCGGGCACCGCGCGGTGCTGCCGTGGATCGTCGCCGCGCTGCTGCTGTACGTGGTGGTGCTCGGCGTCACCGCCGTCGTCAACGTGCCGCTCAACAACGTGCTGGCTCAGGCCGGCGACGTCGACCGGGTCGCCGATCTGGCCGGCCTGCGGGAGCGCTTCGAGGCCGCGTGGGTGCGCGGCAACGTGATCCGGGCCATCGCCTCGACCGGCGCGTTCGGGCTGCTCACCTGGGCGCTGGTCGGGCTCGGCCGGCTGTCCGGCTGAGCGCGCTCCGGCTCAGTCGACCGTGCCGATGCGCCGGAAGGCGCGGGCCAGCTGGACGAGATCGAGGCCCTCGAGGTGGTCCAGGAACCGCCGCCGCACGGCGGCCAGGTGGCTCGGCCAGGACTCCTCGAGCCGGGCGAAGCCGGCGGGGGTGAGGACGGCGTTCCAGCCGCGGGCGTCCTGCTCGCTGCGCACCCGCTCGACCAGGCCCTGGGTCTCCAGCCGGGTGATGGTGCGGGTCATTCCGCTGAGCGAGAGCTGGCACTCCGCGGCGAGTTCGTTCATCCGCATCTGCCGGCCCGGCGCCTCGGAGAGGACCCGGAGGGCGGTGTACTCGGTCAGCGGCAGCTGACGGTCGCCGGTCATGTCGGTGTCGATGGCCCGGGGCAGGACGAACATCAGCTGGCCCAGGGCGCGGACCAGCGCCTCCTCGTCCGAGTTGAGGGGACGGAGGGGCTCTGCGGAGGTGCCGGACATACCCCCATCCTAGTTGCTTGACCGAGCAACTGCGTGCCCGCGCTGTGATCCTCGACATGGTGCCGACATTTGCTTGACCAAGCAACAAGTGGCTAGCGTTCACGTCGCCAGGCAAGGACTTCTGAAAGGCGCAACCATGACCAGGATCGGGATCATCCTCGGGAGCACCCGCCCGGGCCGCAACGGCGAAGCCGTCGCCCGCTGGGTCCTCGAGGTCGCCAAGCAGCGCTCCGACGCGGAGTTCGAGCTGATCGACCTGCTCGACTACAAGCTGCCGCACCTCGACGAGGCGTACCCGCCGGCGATGGGCCAGTACACCCAGCCGCACACGCTGCGCTGGGCCGAGACGATCGCGTCGTTCGACGGGTTCGTGATGGTCACGCCCGAGTACAACCACTCCACCTCGGGCGCCCTGAAGAACGCCATCGACTTCCTCTACGCCGAGTGGAACAACAAGGCCGTCGGCTTCGTCAGCTACGGCTCGGTCGGCGGCGCACGGGCCGTCGAGCACCTGCGGCTGATCTCCGGTGAGCTTCAGATGGCCGACGTGCGGTCCCAGGTGGCGCTGTCGCTCTTCACCGACTTCGAGAACTTCAGCGTCTTCAAGCCCAACGACCACCAGCGGGACGCCCTCAGCGTCACCCTTGACCAGGTCGTCGCCTGGAGCACGGCGCTCGCGCCGCTGCGCCAGAGCTGACCGCTTCCAGCGATCCGGAGCCGGCCGTGGGGATCCCTCCCGCGGCCGGCTCAGCTCGTCGGGAGGTCGCGGGTGGCGCCGTCGCCGACGGCGCGCAGCTTGTCGGGGTTGGCGACGTTGTGAATGGTGGTGATGCGGCCGTCGGCGTCGATGTCGAAGGTGACGGTGGCGATCACCCGGCCCGCACCGGTGAACACCACGCCCGGCCCGTTGTTGATCTCGACCAGGGCGGCGCGCATGTCGTCGGGCTGCACGCCCTGGTAGGTGACGGTGCCGATGGCCGCGAACCAGCTGGCGACCGTCTCCGCTCCCACGATCGGGCGCAGGGCCTGGCGGACCTTGCCTCCGCCGTCGGTCCACAACGTGACGTCCGGCGACAGCAACTCCATCAGGGTGTTGATGTCGCCGCCGGTCGCGGCGGCGAGGAACCGCTCGGTGACCCCGCGCTGCTGGGACCGGTCCGCGGTGAAACGCGGTCGCCGGGCGCGCACGTGCTCCCGGGCGCGGTGCGCGGCCTGGCGTACGGCGGCCTCGGAGCGTTCCACCGCCACGGCGATCTCGGCGTGGCTGAAGTCGAAGACCTCCTTCAGGACGAACACCGCCCGCTCCAGCGGGCTGAGCGTTTCCAGCACCACCAGCATCGCCATCGACACCGACTCGGCGTCGGTGACGGTGTCCGCGGTGTCGCCCTCGGTCAGCACGGGCTCGGGAAGCCACGGCCCCACATAGGTCTCGCGTTGATGCTGGCTGGAGCGCAGACGCTGCAACGCGAGATTCGAGACGATGCGCGCCAGGTACGCCCTGGGGTCGGCCACCTCGGAGCGGTCGGCCCCGGACCATTTGATCCACGCCTCCTGGACGGCGTCCTCGGCGTCGGCCGCGGAGCCGAGAATGCGGTAGGCCACCGAGAACAGCAGGTTGCGATGGCGGTGGAACACCTGCTGGTCGGCGTCCGACTGCGGGCGGGTCACCGCGCGTCCCGGAGCCGGGTGAAGCGACCACCGCGCGGCCAGAACGCGCCGGAGGAGGGCAGCTTCACCATGCGGCGGTACGTCGGCCAGGGGGAGGCGCTCACCGTCTCCTTGTACCAGACCGCCGCGCGGCCGGTCAGACACACCCGGCGGGGGCTGTCGTCCGGGTGGGTGAACTGCACGACCGCGTCATGGCGGCCCAGGCTCACCGGGGTGTGGTAGTACCCGAACCGGAACGGTCGGGGCAGCTTGCCGTCCAGCGCGCGGGCGATCGACACCGCTGCGTGCACGCCGGTCGGCATGCCGCTCTGGCAGGTGCCGTGCAGGACGCCGTAACCCTGGCGGATCGCCGCCGCGTCACCGATCGCGTACACGTCCGGGTGCGACACCGACCGCAGTGTGGCGTCGGTGACGACACGGCCGCCCTGGTCGACGGTCAGGCCCGCGGCGGCCGCCAGCGGTGACACCCGCGTACCGCCCGTCCACAGGACGACGTCGGCCGCGATGGACGTCCCATCCGCCAGTTCGACCGAGTCGGGCAGCACCTTCGTCACCGCCGTCCCGCCGCGCACCTGGACACCGAGACGGTCGAGCGCGGCCCGCAGGTACGCCCGGGCCCTGGGGTTCATGGTGACGCCCGGTTCCTGCCGGCCGACCAGCACGACGTTCAGCTCCGGATGCCGCTCGGCGATCTCCGCGGCCGACTCGACCCCGGTGAGCCCGCTGCCGACCACCACCATCGTGCCGCCGGCCAGCCGCGCCAGCCGGTCGGCCAGCGACGCCGCGTCCTGCGCGCTGTCCAGGGTGTACGCGTACTCCTCGACCCCCGGCACCAGCGCCGTCTCGGCCACGCTGCCCAAGCCGTACACCAGCGTGTCGTAGTGCAGGACCCGGCTGTCGTCGATCCGGACGGTCTTCGCGTGCGCGTCCACCGCCGTGACCCAGCCGCGGACGAACTGCGCGCCCGTGTCGTCCAGCAGCGCCGGGATGTGCATCTCACGCAGCTGCTGCCCGGTCGCCACCAGGTGCAACCGCAACCGTTCGGTGAACCGCTCCCGCGCGTTCACCAGCGTCACCTGCACGTCGGTGCGCCGCCGCGTGCGGGCGGCGAGCTGGATCGCGGCGGCCATGCCCGCGTACCCCGCGCCCAGGATCAACACGCGGTGTGTGCCGGCCGTGCCGGCTTCGTGTGCTGCGCTCATCGTCTGGCCTCTCTCGTTTTGTGACGACCACGAGATGCGCGCCGCCCGACGATTCGTGACATGGGTCGGTGTGACGGCCGACACAGTCGGTGCGGGTCGGCCGGGCCACTACCCTCGTCGCCATGAGCCGACCTGTCGGGGCGGTCCGGCCTCCGCTGTGGCGCGACCGCATGTTCGGCACGTACTGGATCGCGCAGTCGCTCTCCGCGGCCGGCGACTCGTTCGCGTACCTCGCGGTGCCGCTGCTGGTGCTCCAGGCGACCGGCTCGGTGGCCCGGATGGGCCTGCTCACCGCCGTCGCGGGCGCGGCATCGGTCGTCGCCGGGATCTTCGGCGGTGTGCTGGTCGACCGGTACGACCGCCGCACCCTGATGATCGTGGCGGACCTCGCCCGCCTGGTGCTCTACGGCCTGGTGCCACTGGCCTGGCTCGCCGGGCCGCAGGTCTGGCTCCTCTTCGTCGTGCTGCCGATCTGCGAGGCGGCCGGGATGGTGTTCCAGGTCGCCGCGGTGACCGCGGTGCGCAACCTGGTCGACCGCGATCAGATCACCGAGGCCAACGGGCGGTTACAGGCGACGTACGCGGCGGCGGCCGTGGTCGGGCCGCTGCTCGCCGGCGTGGTGTCGGCCCGGTTCGGCCCGGCCGTGGCGATAGCCGTCAACGCGGCGAGCTTCGCGGTCTCCGCGGTCGGCCTGTGGCTGATCCGGCTGCGACCCGTCCAGGACGACGACGCCGCCCCGGTGACCCGGCAGCGACCGCTGGTCGAGTTCCTGGCCGGGGCGCGGTTCCTGTGGCGTCAGCCCGTGCTCCGCGCGCTGACCGTGCTGCTGTCCGTCTTCATCTTCCTGACCTACGGCTTCACCGACGTGCTGATCTACCACGTCACGCACGATCTCGGCGGTTCCGAGGGCACCGTCGGCACCGTCCTCGGCCTGGCGGCGGTCGGCACGGTCGCCGGGGCGCTGCTGGTGGCCCCGCTGCGCCGCCGGCGGGGCTTCGGCGTCACCTGGATCGGCGCGCACGCGATCTGCGGTCTCGCCGTGGCGGGCGTCGGCCTCGCGACGACCGTGCCGGCGGTCACCGCGCTGACCGCCGTGTACCTGTGCTGCCTGAGCGTCGGCGGGATCTGCTCGATGTCGCTGCGCCAGGAGATCACACCCGATCACCTGCTCGGCCGGGTCACCTCGGCGTTCTGGAGCACGCACTACGCCCTCGGGCCGGCCGGGGCGGTCGCGCTGACCTGGGCCGCCGCCCGCTACGGCGCCGCGGCGGTCGCCGTCGTGGCGGGGGCGGGATGTCTGCTGGTGGCCGTCGGCGGCCTGTTCACCCCGATCCGTCGAGCCGGCGCGGAGCCGCCTCGGTTGCCCGCCGCCGTACCGGCAGATCCGGTCACAACTCCTGGTACATGACGTGCAGGCCGACCCGGCCGAGGGTGGGATGACGGAACGCGCCCGGCACCGTGCCGATCACCTCGAAGCCCTCCCGCCGGTACAGCTCGACCGCCGACCGGTTGCACTCCACCACCGCGTTGAACTGCATCCCGGCGTACCCCTGGTGGCGCGCCCATCCCACCGCGTCCCGGCACAGCGCGGTGCCCACGCCCCGACCCCGGGCGCCGGCGGCGACCATGAAGCTCGCGGTGGACACGTGCGAGCCCGGCCCGGGCCGGTTGGTGCCCATCTTCGCGGTGCCGAGCACCCGCTCACCGTCCACGGCCACGACGGTCCGCCCGGGTGGGGCCTCCGCCCACATGCCGTAGGACTGCTCGGCGGTCATCGCGGGGTCGTAGGGGAAGGTCTCCTGTGCCCGGATCACCTCCTCGATGATCGGCCACACCTGCGACCAGTCCTGGTCGACGAACTCCCGAATCAGCACCGGGGGAGGCTAAGCCCCGGACGAGCCCCGGACAATCGGTTATCCCCGGGGTGCATCCGGGCCGCGCACCCGGTGCGAAGCATGGATCGTGACGAGACGTCACGGATCCGTCGCTTCGACGAAAGGCCCGTTGATGAAGATCGCACGACTCGCCGCCCGGATGGCGGTGGGCGCCATGGCCACCGCGCTGGCCACCACCGCTGTGGCCGTGCCGGCCGCCCAGGCGACCGGCAAGACCAAGCCGCTCGGCACGACGTCCCTCGCCCAGGTGCTCACCAAGGACAAGAGCGGCTTCGACCGCAACTCGCGTGACTTCGACGTGCTGACCGCGGCCGTGCTGGCCGTTCTGGAGGCCAAGCCGAACTCGCCGGTCAAGGTGCTCACCGACGGCACCGTCGCGCTGACCGCGTTCATCCCCACCGACGCCGCCTTCCAGCAGTTGGTCCGCGAGATCACGCAGGCCCGGAAGCTGCCGAGTGAGAACGCGGCCTTCACCGCCGTCGCCGGCCTGGGCATCGACACCGTGGAGAACGTGCTGCTCTACCACGTGGTGCCGGGCGCCACGATCGACCGCAGGACGGCGGTCCGGGCCGACGGCACGGACCTGCCCACCGCGCTCGGTTCGACTGTGGAGGTCGACGTGCGCACCTACCTGTACATCTTCCGCCAGGTGCGGCTCATCGACGCCGACACCAACGACCGTGACGCGCGCGTCACCACCTTCGACGTCAACAGGGGCAACCGGCAGATCGCGCACGCCGTGGACCGGGTGCTGCGCCCGATCGACCTGCCCTGACCCGGCCGGGTGGCGTCCGACCACGCGTCGGACGCCACCCGCGCGTCAGTCCCGGCCGAGCGCGGCGATCTCCTCGTCGAGCAGGGCCGTGAGCTGGGCGTGCCGCCCGGGATGGCTCCGCCCGGTCATGCCGCGGCTGGGCATCTCCACCGTCATCAGCAGGTACAGGTGCAGTCGGTAGAGACCGAGCCGGCGGCACGCCGCCGCGTCCAGCACCAGCGGCTCGGTGGTTGCGGCACGGTAGCCGCGCAGCAGCGGATGCTCCGGCTCGTCCTCGATCCGCCGGAACAGCAGCGGCGAGACCAGGTCCAGCAGCGGATCGCCGAAGAGGAACCGTTCCCCGTCCACCAGCCCGGACAACCGCAGCCGGCCGTCCGGGTCGGGCGCGGCCAGCACGTTGCCGTCCCAGCAGTCGAAGTGCAGCAGCGCCGGGCGGCGCACCTCGTCCAGCACGCCGACGTGCCGCCCCACCAGTGCCCGCAACCGGTCCGGAGTGACCGGCAGCGGGACGGCCCAGTCGGCGGCGTCGTCGAGCAGCGCGTCGAGCATCGCGGCGAACGCCTCCGACCAGGTCGCTCCGGCCGCCCGTGCACCCTCGTAGCCGAACCGGTCGCCGGTGATCCGGTGCAGCGTGGCGAGGGTCGCCCCGAGGTCGTACCGCGCCGGGCCGTCGTCGACCGCCGCGTCGGCCGCGGCCAGGTCGGGCAGCGACCGGCCGGGCAGCATCCCGGTCATCAACCATTCGCCGTACGCCGGGTCGGCGCCGTGGTGCAGCACCGGGGGTACGGGCACCTGCGGCGCCCGCTCGGCGACGAGCCGGAAGTACCGCGCCTCGGCCGCGCAGAGCCCGCGCTCGTAGCGCAGCAGCGGCGTACCGGGCGGCGGGGACAGTTTCAGCACCACCTCGCGGTCGTCGTCGAGCCGCACCCACCAGACCGTGGCGTACCCGCCGCCGTCGAGCGGACCGGCGTCCAGGACCCCGACCCGCGGCCCGAACGACGCGTGGACCAGGTACGTCACGTCGTCCGTCGTGAGTGGACGCTGTGTCGGGCTGACCAGGGTCATGAGGCGTCTTCACCCCGACGCGGCCGTGGCGCCGCGCCCGCTGTGTCCCGTGTGGACCGTGAGACGGGGCCGGCGGTGTCCCGCCGGACCAGCTCGGCGGGGAGCACCTCGACCCGGGGCGCCGGCGCCTCCGCGCCGAGCACCAGGGACATCGCGCGGACCCCCATGTCGACCAGCGGCAGCCGCACGGTGGTCAGCGCCGGGGTCACGTCCCGGGCGATCGGCATGTCGTCGAAGCCCACCACGGAGACCCGCTGCGGCACGGCCAGCGAGCGGGCCCGCAGGGTGGCCAGCGCGCCGATCGCCATCGAGTCGTTGAGCGCCACGATCGCGGTCAGCTCCGGGTCGGCGTCCAACAGCCGGGCGGTGGCCTCGGCGCCGCCGTCGCGGTCGAACTCGGCGTACCGGATCCGCCGCTCGGGCAGGTCGTGGCCACCCTCGGCGAGGGCCTGCCGGAGCCCGGCCAGTCGGTCGGTGGTCGTGGTGAGGATGCGCGGGCCGGCCACCACGCCGATCGCCCGGTGGCCCAGGTCGCACAGCTCCCGGCCGGCCAGATAACCGCCGGCCCGGTTGTCCGGCATCACCGCGTCGCCGGAGTGCTCGTGCCGGCCGATCACCGCGACCCGCCCGCCGGTCGCCTCGTACGCGGCGAGCTTCTCGTTGAGCTGCCGGGTGAACGCGTCGTCGTGGTAGCCGGAACCGGCGAGGATCAGCGCCGCCACCTGGTGCCCGCGCAGCAGCTCCACGTACTCCAGCTCGCGGTCCGGGTCGCGGTAGCTGTTGCAGATCATCAGCAGCCGTCCCTGATCGGTGGCGACCCGTTGCAGCCCGCGCGTGATCTCGGCGAAGTACGGGTCGGAGACGTCGTGCACGATCACGCCGACCGCGCTGCGGTGCGAGCGGGCCAGCAACTGGGCGTGCGCGTTCGGTACGTACTGCAACTCGGCGACGGCGGCGAGCACCCGCTCGCGCAGCTCGTCGGTGACGGGCTTGCTGCTGCCGTTGATCACGCGGGAGGCGGTGGCGGGCGAGACGCCCGCGCGCCGTGCCACGTCGGACAGGGTCGCCATGGCCGCCCCCTCGGTCTGTTGACGGCGTTTCGCCGTGCCGGCTAGCGTCACGGTACCGCAGAGAAAGCCCTTTCCCGCAGGGAGGCCCGGCCATGTCCGAACGCTTCGCGGTGCTTCACCTCGGCGACCTCACCGTGCTGCCGGCGGCGGCCGACAGCGACGACCACGTCGATGCCTGACCGGTCGGCCCCGCTGCCCGGCGGGATCGGGGTGTCCCGGCTGCGCGTCTACGACACCGTCGCGCCGGACGGCGTGGTCGGCGGCACCCCGCACGTGCATCTGTGCTGCACCGAGGGGTACGTGGTGACCGGCGGCGAGGGCGCGGTGCAGACCCTGACCGCGGCCGGCTACCGGGAGATTCCGCTGCGACCGGGCGCGGTGGTCTGGTTCGAGCCGGGCACCGTGCACCGTCTGGTCAACGGCGGCGGGCTGACCATCGTGGTGCTGATGCAGAACAGCGGCCTGCCCGAGGCCGGCGACGCGGTGCTCACGTTCCCGCCCGAGGTGCTGGCCGACCCGGCCGCGTACGCCGCCGCCGCGGCGCTTCCCGGCGGGGGAGCGCCGGGCGCCGACGTGACCGCCGTGTACCGCCGACGGGATCTGGCGGTGACCGGCTTCCAGGCGCTGCGGACGGGCGGACCTGCGGCGCTGGCCGCGTTCCACTCCGCGGCGGTGGCCCTGCGCAGGCCGTTGCTGGCGCGCTGGCGGGAGCGCTGGGCGGCCGGCGCGGGTCGGGCCGCCGCCGGCACCGGCGAGCAGCTCGACGCCCTCGACCGGGGCGATCCGGGGCACCTGGGCGAGGCCGGTGTGTACGCGGTGGACGAGCCGGTCGAGCGGGGCCGGCTGGGCATGTGCGGCCTGCTCGACACCTACCCGGCCACCGCCTGAGCGGCCTGCTGGACACCTACCCGGCCACCGCCTGAGTGTCTTTTTCGGACGGTCGGCGCCCAGTTGGGGCTGATCGACTCGGTTTCGGAGAAATCGGGGTGATCGAGGGCAGGCGATGGCCCGGTTTCCAGGAAGTCGAGTCGACCTTGGAACGACCATCGCGGGCGGAGCCGGGGCGGGCGGCGAACAGATCGAGGAAAGGCCTTGCCTGGCGTCGGGGTGCCGCCTACGCTCCTGGAAAGCGTTTGCCTGATACGCCGACCGGCCCGGTCTGTGGGTGCCCGTGCCGGGCTTCGAGGAGGTTCCGCGTGACCGAGAACGCTCTGGGCACGGCGGGCCAGCAGGCCGCCACCGAGGCGACGGGCGGTGACCGGACGGCCACTTCCTCGCCCCCGCCCGGGCCCGCCGGTGGGCCGGCTCCCGTCGACAGCGCCCAGCCGTCCACCGTGGGCGGTCCACCACCCGGCGCCGGCGGCCGACCGCCACGACCGACGCTCGGCCGACGGGCGCTGGCACTCGCCGACTCGCTCTGGCGCCCGGCGCTGGTGCTGGCGGCGTTCTTCGCCGCCTGGTGGTTCGTCGCCGCCCGGGAGTACGTGCCCAACTATCTGGTGCCCACCCCCGGTCAGGTCTGGACCACCATGACCGACCAGTGGTCCGAGCTGGCTCGGCACACCATGGTCACCCTCTACGAGACGGTGCTCGGCTTCGTGCTGGCCGCCGCGCTGGGCCTGGCGGCAGCGGTCGCCATCGCCTACTCGCGCACCCTGGACAAGGCGCTCTACCCGATCGTCCTGTTCGCACAGGTCATCCCGAAGATCGCCATCGCCCCACTGCTGGTGGTCTGGTTCGGCCTCGGCCTCACCCCGAAGATCATTCTCGCGGTGCTCATCGCGTTCTTCCCGGTGGTCATCTCCGGCGTGGCCGGCCTGCGCTCCACCGACCCGGAACTGCTCGACCTCGCCGCCACGATGGGCGCCGGGCCGTGGCGCACCTTCCGCAAGATCCGCTTCCCGAACGCGCTGCCCCACCTGATGGCCGGCCTCAAGGTGGCCGTCACCCTGGCCGTGGTCGGCGCCGTCGTCGGTGAGTTCGTCGGCGCCAGCGAAGGGCTCGGCTACGTCCTGTTGCTGGCCAACGGCAACCTCGACGCCCCGCTGCTGTTCGCCGACCTGATCCTGATGTCCGCCATCGGCATCGTCCTGTTCGTCCTCGTCGAGATCGCCGAGGCTCTGCTCATCCCGTGGCACGCCAGCCGCCGGGCCGGCGTGTCCCTGACCACCTCCTGACCGACCCCATCACGGAGGCACCGATGAAACGCACCGCCACCACCATCCTGGCCACCGCCGCGCTGCTGCTCGCCGCCACCGGCTGCGGCGGGAGCAGCTCCGTCGGCACGACCGGCGCGGACGGCAAGAAGCAGGTCACCCTCACCCTCAACTGGGTGCCCTACGGCGAGCACGCGCCCTTCTACTACGGCCTGCAGAAGGGCTACTACTCCGCCGAGGGCATCGAGCTGAAGATCCTGCCCGGCAACGGCTCGGGCAACACGGTCAAGCAGGTCGCCCAGAAGCAGACCGACTTCGGCTGGGCCGACAGCCCGGTGCTGCTCAAGTCTGTGGCAAGCGGGATGCCGGTGCGCAGCCTCGGCGCGTACCTGGAGAAGGGCCCCTCCTCGGTGGAGTTCTTCACCGAGAAGAACATCAAGACCCCGGCCGACCTCAAGGGCAAGACCGTCGGCGGCACCCCCGGCGACGCCCTCTACGCGACCTTCCCGGCCTGGCTGGAGAAGAACGGCCTCAAGAAGGACGACGTCAAGGTCGTCAACGTGGACGCCGCCGGCAAGATCGCCGCACTGGCCGAGGGCAAGGTCGACGCCATCATGGGCTTCTTCCACGACCAGGCGCCCACCATCGAGAGCAAGACCGGCAAGAAGGTCGACGTGCTGCTCTTCGCCGACTACGGCATGAACCTGCTCGGCACCGGCCTGATCGCCAACACCCAGACCCTGCAGAAGGACCCGGAGCTGGCCCGTAAGTTCGTCCGGGCCACCCAGAAGTCCTGGGCCGAGGCCGCCCGCGACCCGGCCGGCGCGGTGAGCGCGATGACCGCCCTCGCCGAGAACGAGCCCGCGCCCGAGGTGCTCACCAAGCAGCTCACCCTCAACCTGCCGCTGATCGGCGCGGACGGCCCGCCCGGCGTGAACACCGAAGCCCAGTGGAGCGAGACCATCGACCTGATGTCCCGCTACGCCGAGCTGAAGGATCCGGGCGCGCCCGACGCGTACTGGGACGCCTCGTACGCGGCCCAGGGGTGACCCCGGTGACCGCCGCGCCGGCGCAGGCCGGCACCGCCATCGGGATGTCCAACCTGACCGTCCGCTTCAGCTCCCGGCGGTCACAGACCACCGCGCTGGACGACGTGTCGCTGGACATCGAGCCGGGGGAGTTCGTCACCATCGTCGGTCCGTCCGGCTGCGGCAAGTCCACGCTGTTGAAGATCGTTGCCGGGCTGGTCCGGCCGACCAGCGGAGAAGTGTCGCTGCTGGACCGCCCGGTCCGCGGTCCACAGAAGGAGATCGGCTTCGTCTTCCAGAAGGCCGCGCTGCTGGAGTGGCGCGGCGCGCGGGCCAACATCCTGCTCCAGGCCGAGATGCGCGGCATGGACCGGGCGCAGGCGGCCCGCCGGGCGGACGAGCTGATCGAGATGACCGGCCTGACCGGCTTCGAGAAGGCACTGCCGCACGAGCTGTCCGGCGGTATGCAGCAGCGGGTGGCGCTCTGCCGCGCGCTGCTGCACTCCCCGCCGGTGCTGCTCATGGACGAGCCGTTCGGCGCCCTGGACGCGCTGACCCGGGAGCAGATGAACGCCGAACTGCACCGGATCTGGCGGGAGACCGGCACCACGGTGGTGCTGGTGACCCACTCCATCGCCGAGGCGGTCTTCCTCGGCACCCGGGTCGTGGTGATGAGCGCCCGACCCGGCCGGATCATCCGCACCTTCCCGGTCGAGCTGCCGGCGCACCGCGACTACGCGCAGGTGATGTCGGATCCCCGCTTCGACCGGCTCGCCACCGACCTGCGCGGGTTGCTCGGCAGCGCGGCCGCCAACCACTGAGCCCGCATCGGCACGACCAGCACGACGGAAGGAACACCATGACCCGCAGGTCGATCGGCATCATCGTCAACGGCGTGACCGGAAGGATGGGCTACCGGCAGCATCTCGTCCGCTCGCTGCTGGCCATCCGCGAGTCCGGCGGCGTGACGTTGGCCGACGGCACGACCATCTGGCCGGAACCGGTCCTGGTCGGGCGCAACGAGACGAAGCTCCGCGAACTCGCCGAGCGGCACGGGCTGACCGACTGGACCACCGACCTGACCTCGGCGCTGGCCCGGAACGACGTCGAGATCTACTTCGACGCCCAGGTCACCCAGCAGCGGGAGAAGGCCATCCGGCAGGCCATCGAGGCCGGCAAGCACATCTACACGGAGAAGCCCCTCGCGGAGGACACCGCCGGCGCGCTCGACCTGGCCCGGGCCGCCGACGCCGCCGGGGTACGCACCGGCGTCGTGCAGGACAAGCTCTTCCTGCCCGGCCTGCGCAAGCTCAAGCGGCTCATCGACGGCGGCTTCTTCGGCCGGATCCTGTCGGTGCGCGGCGAGTTCGGCTACTGGGTCTTCGAAGGCGACTGGCAGCCGGCCCAGCGTCCGTCCTGGAACTACCGGGCCGAGGACGGCGGCGGCATCACCGTCGACATGTTCCCGCACTGGCACTACGTGCTGGAGGAGCTCTTCGGCCGGGTGGCCGCCGTGACCTGCGTGACCGCCACCCACGTGCCCGAGCGGGTCGACGAGGACGGCCGCACCTACCCCGCCACCGCCGACGACGCCGCGTACGGCATCTTCGAACTCGACGGCGGGGTGATCGCGCAGATCAACTCGTCGTGGACCGTGCGGGTGTACCGCGACGAACTGGTGGAGTTCCAGGTCGACGGCACCGAGGGCAGCGCCGTCGCCGGCCTGCGCACCTGTCGGCTGCAGCACCGGGCGGTCACCCCGAAACCGGTGTGGAACCCGGACCTGCCGGTCACCGAGGACTTCCGGGCGCAGTGGACCGAGGTGCCCGACAACGAGGAGTTCGACAACGGCTTCAAGGTGCAGTGGGAGGCGTTCCTGCGGCACGTGGTGGCCGGCGAGCCGTTCCGCTGGGACTTCCTGGCCGGCGCGCGCGGCGTGCAGCTCGCCGAGCTGGGGCTGCGCTCGGCCCGCGAGGGCGTCCGGGTCGAGGTGCCGGAGCTGACGTCATGACCGCGGAGGTGGTGCTGCCCGGCGGGCGGCGGCACCGGCTCGCCGGGGGGAGCGGATTTCCCCGCCCGGCCGCGCCGGCGACCAGCCGGATCGCGTACGCCGCCGCGCACGTGGTCGCCGACCCCGCCGGGGAGAACGTGCCGGGCGCGCCGGCGGCGGTGGACTGGGACACCACCCTCGCGTTCCGGCGGCACCTCTGGTCGTACGGGTTGGGGGTCGCCGAGGCGATGGACACCGCCCAGCGGGGGATGGGGTTGGACTATCCGGCCACCCGCGAGTTGATCCGGCGCAGCGCCGCCGAGGCCCGCGCGGTGGGCGGACGGATCGTCGCCGGGGTCGGCACCGACCAGCTGCCGGCCGGTCCCGCCACCCTGGCCGCGGTCACCGCGGCCTACCGGGAGCAACTCGACGACGTACGCGCGGCCGGCGCCCGGCCGGTGCTGATGTGCAGCCGGCACCTGGCCGCCGCGGCCCGCAGCCCGGAGGACTACCTGCGGGTGTACGACGACCTGCTGACCGCCGCCGACGAGCCGGTGGTGCTGCACTGGCTGGGTCCGATGTTCGACCCGGCGCTGACCGGCTACTGGGGCGCCGTCGACCTGGAGCTGGCCGCCGACACGGTGGTCGAGCTGATCAAGGCGCACCAGTCCAAGGTGGATGGCATCAAGGTGTCGTTGCTCGACGCCGCGCGGGAGGTCGCGTTGCGCCGCCGCCTGCCCGCGGGCGTACGCCTCTACACCGGCGACGACTTCCACTACCCGGAACTGATCCGGGGCGACGAGGTGGGCCACTCCGACGCGTTGCTCGGGGTGTTCGCGGCCATCGCGCCGGCCGCCGCCGCCGCCCTGGCCGCCCTGGACCGGGGCGACCTGGCGGCGTACGACGAGATCTTCGCGCCGACCGTGCCGCTGGCCCGGCACCTGTTCGCGGCGCCAACCTGGCACTACAAGACGGGGATCGTGTTCCTGGCGTGGCTGGCCGGGCATCAGGATCACTTCACGATGGTGGGCGGCGCGCAGTCCGGCCGGTCCCCGGCGCACCTGGCCACCCTGCTCACCCTGGCCGACGCCGCCGGGCTGCTGCCCGACGCCGACCTGGCCGCCGACCGCGCCCGGGCGCTCTTCACGGTTGCCGGAGTGCGGCAATGAGCCTGGAGCGCTTCTCGTTCAACCAGGCCACCGCCCAGCACTGGCCGCTGCCCGAGGTGGTGGCCGGCTGCGTGGCGGCGGGCGTGCCGGGCATCGGGCTGTGGCGGGAGCCGGTGGCCGCGTACGGGCTGGCCCGCTCGGCGAAGCTGGTCCGTGACGCCGGCCTCACCGTCACCTCGCTGTGCCGGGGCGGCTTCTTCTCCGCCGACGACTGGCGTACGGAGAATCTGCGGGCCATCGAGGAGGCGGCCATCCTGGGCGCCCCCGAGCTGGTGCTGGTCTCCGGTGGGCTGCCGCCGGGCAGCCGGGACATCGACGGTGCGCGGCACCGGGTCGCCGACGCCGTCGGCGAGCTGGCCCCGCACGCGGCGGCGGCCGGGGTACGCCTGGCCATCGAGCCGCTGCACCCGATGTTCGCGGCCGACCGCTGCGTGATCACCACCCTGGGCCAGGCGCTGGACATCGCCGAGCGTTTCGACCCGGCGGTGGTGGGCGTGGTCGTGGACGCGTACCACGTCTGGTGGGACGACACGGTGTACGCGCAGATCGCCCGCGCCGGAGCCCGGATCGCCGCCTTCCAGGTCTGTGACTGGGTGACCCCGCTGCCGGAGGGGGTGCTGCTCGGCCGGGCGCTGCCCGGTGACGGCTGCATCGAGCTGCGCCGGCTGCGCGAGGCGGTCGACGCGGCCGGTTACGCCGGCCCGATCGAGGTGGAGGTCTTCAACGCCGAGGTGTGGGCGCGCCCGGGCGCGGAGGTGCTGGACGCGGCGATCGCCGGCTACCTGCGTCACGTTGTCTGACCGGCCTCCCGACGGCGCGCGTCCGTCCACCGTGGGCGAACTGACCGGTGGACGGCGCTGGCCGTCGGCGGTCGGCGCGTGGCTCGGCATCGGCACCGCCCCGGCCACCCTGGTGCTCGGCGCGGCGATGGCCGCGCGGCACGGCGGCGCGGTTCCGGTGGCCGGGCTGCTGGTCGGCGGGGCGCTGATGGCCGCGCTGCTCTGGGGACAGGGCCGGATCGGCCTGCGCCGGCCGCTCGGCGACGGCGGAACTCTGACCGCGGTGCTGCCCGCGTACCTGGGGAACACCTCGCGGCTGCTGCTGGCGGCCGTGCTGACCGTGTCGATGGTCGGCTGGAACGGGTTCAACGTCGGGCTCGGCGGCGCCTCCCTGGCCGCCCTGACCCACCTGCCGGGCTGGGCGGGGCCGGCGCTGCTGGAGGTGGCGGTCCTCGCCGTCTCCTGGGCGCCGGCCCCGTTCGGCAACCGGATCGCGGTCCTCACCACCCTCAGCGCGATGGTGCTGGTCGGCTGGTGCCTGACCGTGCTGCCGCCGCCGGGCACGCCGGTCCGCGTCGCCGGCGGCGGGCTCGCCGACGCGTCCGCCCTGATCGGGTACGCCGCGGTCTTCGCGCTGCGCGCACCGGACTTCAGCGTGGGCCTGGCCCGGCGGCGGGACCTCGCCTGGTGCGTGGGGCTGCTGGTCGGGCCGGCGCTGCTGGGTCTGCTGGCCGGCGCCGGCCTGTGGCTGCGTACCGGCTCGGCGGACGTGGTCGCGCTGCTCGCCACCGGGTCGGGGCTGGCCGCGTACGCGAATCTGTTCGTCGCGGTGGCGGTCTTCGCCGCCGCGCTCACCACCACGTACTCCGGTGCGCTGGCGATGCGCGGCCTGACGCCGCGGGTGCCGGCCCGCGCGGCGATGCTCGCCATCGCGGTGCTCGGCGGGGCGCTGGCCGTGCCGCGCTTCGACCGTCTCGTCCTGCCATGGCTCACGCTGCTGGCCGCCGCGCTGCCGGTGCTGGTGGTGCCGATGGCCGCGGAGGCGGCGGCCCGCCGGCGGGGTCGCGCCCCGCGTACCGTGCCCGCCTGGTGCTGGGTGCCGCCGGCGCTGCTCGCGGTGGCCTGCACGCTCGCCGGGGTGGGCGTCGCCCCGCTGCTCGGGCTGGCCCTCGCCGGGGCGTGCACGGCGCTCTGGCGGCGCCGCCATTGATGCTGGTCCCGCCGGACGACGAACTGCTCGCAGTAGTGGTGTCGACCACCCAAGACCAAGAGTTGGGGATCCGTGCACATCCCACTGACTGCTTGGCGTCGATTGAGGGGTTTTGCAGGTGGGGGAACTCTGGCAGCGGAGACGCAGCCCGCGCAGTCGAAGCCGATTCAAGATAGGCTCGTGGCCAGCATCCTTCTGTCGTCGCGCTAAAACTAAGGACTACCGGCAGCAACGTCCCGAGCAACTTCGGCGGTACACCACCGACCTGATCGGACGGTGGAGTGAAGTGGACTGGACTGGAGCGGGCTTGGGGAATCATGTATCCACGCCGGAGGAGTTCGGCCGATATGCCTTCGCTATCCAGTCGGCAATCAGCATCCCGGGCGTACGTACAGTCCTCTACGTGAACGACTTGGACACACTGGATCTGACGGGCCTAGCGGAGGTCGCCGCGGTGCACTACCGCTGGAAGGGATTCAGCAGCCACACTGAAGTGATCTGTCGGATCAAGGGTATATCCTTAGTTCAAGTGGACGAGCTGGAATTCACTCAGGGCGCAAGAGTTCTTTGGCCCAAGCGCACTCCGGATCCTTTAGCGACCGGCCTCAGCGCCTTTCCTGGGAAATTTCAGGCTGTCATTTTCGACAGCTCCGACCTCGTCGGGCTGAACTTCACGCGTATTGACACGGTATTCATCCGATTCGAGCACCTACTGTATGGTGCCGTTGCTAAAACGCGCGTGCGGCCCGGGCCTCTTGCTGGGTTGCAAGAGTCGATCCGGGCCGAGCTGGCCGCGGTGGCGCGAGCATTGCCAGACGGGGTCACGCTGCTGGTTCGTGGGCTGGACGTCCGGAGCGACGACCGCGTGCTCGCAGGGTACTTTTTCCACTCCAAGGAAGCCAATCCGGAACTGGGCCAACACGGCACTCGATATCTGCAGGGTCGCCCCGACCTCGTGGGTTTCATGGCCGCGATGCTCCGCGGTTTGCCAGCCGAAGTGCGGTTCGCATGCCCATTTGTGACGACGCACCACGAGTACCAAGCGTTTTCTGAAAGATATTCGGATCTGTTTGATCTGCCGATAGTGCCGTTCGCTGAAAGTCCGTCGATCTTTTTCGAGGCCTCGAAATACCGGGTCGACAAGCTGTGCATCGGGTTGAAGGATGTCGCCCAGTTCTATTTCGCTGCCGACCGAGCAAACCCGAACGTCGCCGACGCCGTCAGCTATACCGACGACGGACTACTTTGCGGGATCGTTGGCGCGGTTCGAACGGCTGTTGGTCAAGGGGTTGCGGTGTACCTACACCAGCAGGCCGACTTTTTCAAATCGTACGCCGTCGCACTCGGCCGATTGCCGTGGATGCCGTCATTAGCCGTTTCTGAGCTTAAATATTCGGAAACGGAATGGAAGGAGTAGGTGTTGTGAAGGCCAAGAAATTCGACTTTCGAACACTGGTGATCGATGACGACGAGGCGGTCCTGCGTCGCCTCTCCGACGCGCTGCGTGGACAGACTGTTCAGGTGGGGCAACGGAGAGTCCAGCCGATCGTGGACACACTTAAGGTGGTAGTGGAAGAGCGCGACGGCGGATACCATTTTTCGGAGCAGACCCTGCGAGATGTGGTGGAAATTGCGCGGAACCGCTATGAGTTCATCGTGGTCGACTACACCTATGCGTCGAAGCTCATGCAGCCGAAGCAGTGGCGGGAGGGCGCGGCAGCCAAGGTCAATCTGGACTCAAATGATCATCTTCTCACCTTGGTCGATCTGCGGGACGCGCTCGAAAAGTACGCTGACGGCCGATACGCGAGGAAGATTCAGGGCTTTTTCGAGCAGGCCAGCCAATTGCTTCTCCGCAGTTTTCAGCACGACAGGAAAAAAGATGTCCTTGGCCCATATCAGCACCGCCTCGACAATACCAAGGGAGTTTTCCCGAACTCGACGTACTATCAGATCGATTCGTTCCAAATGATCTACAACTCTGACGGCGATCTGCGACGCCAGTTCTACACCGCCCCCCCGAACGGGCGAGAGTTTTATCGGAATCTGGTTATGCAATTCACCCTACTCCACTACAACTCGGCGATGTACCGCTTCCTCGCGGAGCGGGCCGGGAAGTTGATGATCGCTAAGAATTCGTTCCGGCTGTGGCTCCTAGTGACTTTTGTCGCGGCTGGCGGGGCATTCATCTCCGCGCTCGCTGATCCCATTGCAGATGCGGTCAAGCAGCGTGACATTGTCAACGCAGGTGTTCTGACCATGGTGGGGATCATCGCGACACTCGCCGTGACGTTCATCGTCACGCTGGTTGCCGAGCGATATACCCGTTCCTACGTCGCCACTGCCGATTAGCTCGGGGAGCCTGTTCATGATTGTCGTGGCGATCGAGGGGTACGACGGTTCGGGCAAAACCACGCTGGTGCGCGAGCTCGTGTCCGCGCTTGACAGGCGCGGAATCCGTTGCATCGTGGTGGGGCGGTCCGCCGAAGACTCCAACAGTCACGTGGCAGCGATGACCGCTGTAATTAAGAGCTCGGACGGTGGATCGGACACCCTGCCGCCCCTTGCCGACATGTTCCTGCGACTGGCCAGATTGCACGCTCGGATCGGCGTGATCAACGGGCTCGACTGCGATGTCGTACTGCTTGATCGGTTCCTGCTCTACGACATCTCGCGTGTTCCCGTAGAACTCTGCGTGCAGCACGCCGCACTGTTGGAGCAGGTCGCCAACACACTGCACATGGACCTGACGATCCATTTGACCACAACGTTCGACCTACTGTGGAAGCGGGTGACCGGCCGGCCTGTATACGACCTGAGCCCCAAGGAACGCCGGGGGCGCGCATACAACCTCGAGGGTTACCAGAGGTTCGAGCAAGTGCTCGCTAGGCAACGGCTGTACGACAACCTGCACACAATCGACTGCGCTCAGCCGGTTGATGTGGTGTCCGACATGGCCCTCGCGCTGATCCTCTCGGCTGGCCTTGGCGACCGGCGCTCATGAGAGCGGTGTCGGTCACGTCGAATGTTCAGCGGCGCGATCGTTCTGCCCGGTGGGCGGGCAGGATCGACCCCGCCCGCCACCGGCCCATGGTCAGTTGACGGTGATGGTCAGGTTGGCTGAGCGGGTCTCCCCACTGGTGTAGGTGACCGTCACCCGGGCGGTGAAGGTCCCCTTGCGCGGGTAGCTGTGGGCGGTCGACCGCAGCGTCGCCCCGTGCGTGATGGCGGTGTTGTCGCCGAAGTCCCACGCGTAGTCGGTGATGCTCTGCCCGGACGGCGCCGTCGCGGTCGCGGTCAGGGTGGTGGTCAGTGGCGCGGTGCCGTTGCCGGGGCTGGCGGCGAGGGCGAGCGTCCCGCCGGGCTCCTGCTTGACGCCGGCCCCGTTGAACCGTAGCCAGTCCAGCGCGAGCAGGTCCGGGGTGCCACCGACCTGGGCGGCGTTGACGAACTTCGCGTACAGGGTGGTGGTGCCGGCGGGCTTGTTCGTCAGCGTGACGGTGGGCGAGACCAGGTTGTCCCAGCCGCCGGTCGAGCCGATGGTGGCCCTGCCGATCAGCGTGCCGGTGGGTGAGCCGGTCCGCAGCTCGATGTCACCGCCGACTCCGCCGTTGGTCACCCCGAGCGTCACCGAGCCGACGTTGCGCAGGTCCACCGGGCCGTACGCCACCCACTCGTTGTGGTCGACGTCGCCGAGCCGCTTGCCGGCGCGGGCGGTGGGCCGGTCGTTGACCGTGACGCCGGACTGGCCGCTGAAGTGTTCGGCCTCCTTGCTCTTGGGTTGCAACTGGACCCGGGTCGACCCGGTCAGCGCCGGTACGCCGCCGGTCGCGCCGCCGTCGGTGTACTGCGCGGTGATCAGGGTGTAGAGGTTCTGCCCCGGTCCGTGCCCGTCACCGGCGTCCGCCTCGGTGGCCAGCAGGCCGGAGCAGCCGGTGTAGACGTCCAGCGGGTGGGCGTGCGAGTCGTGGCCGAGCTGGGTCTGCACGGTCACCTTGGAGCAGTCGATGGTGGTCTCCTCCGGGTCGGTGACCGTCACCGTGTACGGGATCTTGTCGCCGAAGTCGAAGAACCCGCCGTCGGGCACGCTGATGGTCACCGTGGGCCGGGTGTTGCCGACCACCACGTCGGTGACCGCGGTGGCGGTCAACCCGTTGCCGCTGTTGCGTACGGTCAGCCGGGCGGTGTGCTTTCCGGCCGTCGCGTAGGTGAAGCTCGGGTTGGCGGTGGTGGAGTCGGTGCTGCCGTCGTTGGTGAAGTCCCAGGCGTAGCTGAGCGCCGAGCCGTCCCCGGCGGTCGATCCGGCCGAGGAGAAGGCCACCGTCAGGGGCGTGCGTCCGCTGTCCGGGGTGGCGGCGATCTTCACGGTCGGCGGTCTGCCGTTGGCCACGTAGTCGATCCGGTAGATGCCGGCGCCGGCGTTGCTGCCGCCGCGACCGCTGCCGGTGCCCTCGCCGAAGTCGATGACGTAGAGCGAGCCGTCCGGGCCGAACTCCGCCTCGAAGGGCTGGATCCAGCTCATGTTGCCGAGGATCCCGTTGATCGACTGGAGATCACCGACGGCGGTCGGGCCGAAGCGCGCGTTGCTGAAGGTCTGCGCCGTCTTGTGGATCGACAACGTCTTGAACCACCTGCGGGTCAGCTCGTAGGTGATCCACTTGCCCTCGAAGTACTCCGGGAACTTCGTGGTGCGGGTGTTGGCCGGGTCGAAGTCGTAGACCGGGCCGCTCATCGGGCCACCACCGCCGGTGCCCAGCTCGGGGAACTGGGTGGAGGCGGAGTACGCGTACCAGACCAGCGCGGCCCTCGCTGCCGGCAGGGTGGCGAGCCCGGTGTTGTTGGGGGAGTTGTTCACCGGCGCGGCGCAGTTGAACTTCGCCCCGGAGGTGCTGGTGGCGAAGTTGTAGTCGTTGAACGGGATGTTGTTGCCCACGCAGTACGGCCAGCCGTAGTTGCCGGCGGCGGTGATCCGGTTGAACTCGACCGTCCCCTCCGGACCGCGGTTGGGGTCGGCGGCGCGGGCGTCCGGGCCGTAGTCGGCGACCAGCACCGCGTTGGTCTGCGGCTCGATGGTGATCCGGAACGGGTTGCGCATGCCCATCGCGTAGATCTCCGGCCGGGTCCTCGCGGTTCCAACGGGGAAGAGGTTGCCGCTGGGCACGGTGTACGTACCGTCGGCCTGGGGGGTGATCCGCAGGATCTTGCCGCGCAGGTCGTTGGTGTTGCCGGCGGTGCCCTGGGCGTCCCAGGCGGCGCGGCCGGAGCGCTCGTCGATCGGGGTGTAGCCGCTGGAGGCGAACGGGTCGGTGTTGTCCCCGATCGCGGCGTACAGCCGACCGGCCGCGTCCATGGCCAGTGAGCCGCCCATGTGCGAGTTGGCCCGGCCCTCACCGCGGTAGGTGGGGATGGCCAGCAGCCGCTTCTCCGAGGAGAGCGCGACGCTGTTGTTGGCGACCGTGAACCGGGACAGGTTGAGCTGTTTCAGCGTCTTGTCCGACCAGAGCAGATAGATCCATCCGTTGCTGGCGAAGTTGCGGTCCAGCGTCATGCCGAGCAGCCCGTCGGACTGGTCGGTCATCGCCGATGTGTACGCGAGGTCCAGCAGCGTGGTGACCTGGAGAGTGTCCTGGTTGACCACCTTCAACGCGCCGGTGCGCTGGATGTAGTAGACCTTCCGGTCGGGGGCGACGGCCAGCTCGAAGGGGTCGGCGAGGTTCTCGGTGACCAGCCCCACCCGCTCGAAGTTGCTCGTCCTGGTGGCCGAGCAGTCGCCGGCGACCGCGCCGGCCGCCCACTCGATGCCGTAGCGCAGGTGCTCCAGGAACGGCGGGCTGCTGAACTGGGAGCTGGCGTGCCCACCGGCGGTGAACCAGGACCGGCCGCCGTCGTAGCGCTGGCACCAGGAGTACGCGTGGTCGACGCCCTCGTCCA
This sequence comes from Micromonospora sp. CV4, assembly GCF_003667455.1. Taxonomy (NCBI): domain Bacteria; kingdom Bacillati; phylum Actinomycetota; class Actinomycetes; order Micromonosporales; family Micromonosporaceae; genus Micromonospora; species Micromonospora sp. CV4. The sequence continues at coordinate 37,723 of NZ_RCVI01000174.1, forward strand.
GCCCGTTGATCCCGTCGCGCACCTTGATCTGCGCGAGGGTGTGCACGTTGCCGGTCGGGTTGGTCCGCCAGTTGTACCACTCCTCGCTCTGCTCCCACAGCTCCGGCAGGTTCCGTGTCGAGGGGTGCGCCCGGTCGAGCACCTTGACCCGGCCGGGGAAGGTGCCGCCGGTGGACGAGAAGTCGGGGTGGAAGTCGAAGATCGTGCCGACCAGGCCCTCGTACCACGGCCAGTCGCGTTCGCTGGCCGAGGCGGCGTGCAGGCCGGTCCAGCCGCCGCCGTTGCGGATGAACGTCTGCAACGCGGCCCGCTGGCTGGCGTTGAGCAGGTCACCGGAGGCGGGAGTGGAGTTCGTGTTGTTGAAGACCAGGGCGTCGAAGGTGGCGAGGTTGGCGTCGGTGAACGCGGCCGCGTCGGTGGTGGCGACGACCTCGAAGTTGTGGGCGGTGCCGAGCTGCTGGATCGCGGCCACGCCGGCCGGGATGGAGTCGTGGTAGAAGTTGGTGATCTTGGAGAAGACCAGCACCCGGAAGCGGGGGGCGGCCTCGGCGGGCAGGGCGGTGGTGGTGCTCAGCACGGTGGCGACGGCGAGCAGGGCGAGGCAGAACGCGCGTAGCGGTCGGGGCATAGGGGCGCTCCCTGTCGGACGGTGAGGGTCGGAAAGCGCTTTCTTCGCTGCCCGCCTCACGCTACTGACAGCCAGTGATAGACGTCAATAGGCGTTAGGTAAGCGGTTTCCTGCTCCGATGCGTGGTCGGCCGTCGGCCCCCACCGCGCCATGCTCCCTTCTTCACCGGGGCGGTGCTGCTGGTCGCGGCGACCGTCTCCTACGCCCGGCGCTCGCGGCGCCCCCTCGGTGGCGGTCACATCCCACCGTGCTGACCCGTCCGTGCAGCAAGCAGAAGGAGTGCTCATGTTCGCCGCTCACGTCACCGTCACCATCCTCGCGTCGGTCTTCACCGGCATCGCCGCCGTCACCTACCTGATCGGCCACGACTACCCGAAGGCCCAGGCCGACATGAAGCGCGTGCCACGGTCGTGGTTACCGCTGCTGGGCATGGCGCTGGCCGCCGGCTCGGTGGGGCTGCTGGCCGGGTTCGCCGTACCGTTGCTGGGCACCCTCGCCGCCGCCGGCCTCGTGCTGTATTTCCTCGGCGCACTCGCCGCACACCTGCGCGTCGGTTCCCGCCAGCTCGTCGGATGGGCCGTGTTCTTCTCCACCTCGGTGGCCGCCCTGGTCGTGAACCTGAGCTACCACTACTGACGTACGGCACGCCACGGCGGGGCGATCCTCTCGCCCCGCCGTGGTCCTGCTACCGGGTCGCCGGGGTCAGCGGCCGGCCGGCGGCGCCGTCAGCTCGGCGTGTCGCACCCGGTAGTCCCCGCGCGTCACCGTGGCGAACGCAGCCGGCGCGAGACAGGTGCCGACCCGGGCCGGACCCCACTCGCCTGCCTCGTTCTGGTCGGCGCTCGCCGACCAGGTGAAGCCCACCCGGTCGCGGTCGCGGCCGCCGTCCTGCACGCTGAAACCGACACGCTTGCCGAGGAAGTCGCTGGCCAGCTCGTCGGCGCGGGTGACGATCGCGGTCAGGGTCGCATGACCCGGGCTGGTGATCATGCAGTCGACCGCCGCTTCGAACCGTACGGTGATGCCCTGCTCGGCCAGCCGGTGCGCGACCCGCACCGTACCGGTCGCGTCTGCCGGCGAGCCGTTCTCCCCGCCGGGAAGCGGGATCGGGCGGCTGTACGGCACCGACCGGACGTCGAAGGCGAACGACCGCACGTCGTCGTCCTGCCCGTACGGCAGGGCGAACTCCGCCGAGCCGGTCACCCGCGCCGGGCTGCGGTCCGCGGCCCCGGCCGGCGCCCCCGCCGCCGCGATGACGGCCGCGGCGACCAATCCCCATCCGAGCATTCTGCGCATGTTCTTCCTCCCGATCCGGCCACGGTTGTCGCGGCCCTGCGATACATCCAGGCTCAGCGATGCGGGAAGAAGATCGATCCCCTCGGCGGGGGAAGACGCTAGCTCGCGTACGGGAAAACGGGCCTTTTCCGGGGACGTCAGCCCAGCGCGGCCGCCTTGCGCAACAGCACCGAGCGTTCGGGCCGATTTGCGCACAGCCGGGCCGCCAGCTCCAGCTCGGCGCGCGCGTCCGCGCGCCGTCCGAGCCGGGCCAGCAGCTCACCGCGTACGGTCGGAACCAGGTGCGAACCGGGCAGCCGGTCCGCGGCGACCAGCTCGTCCACCATGGACAGGGCTCGCGCCGGACCCGAGGCCATGGCCACGGCGACGGCCCGGTTGAGTTCGACCACCGGCGAGGGCGCGACCCGGCCGAGCGCCTCGTAGAGCAGCACGATCCGGTCCCAGTCGGTCGCCTCGACCGAGGGCGCCGACGCGTGCGCGGCGGCGATCGCGGCCTGTAGGCCGTAGGGACCGAGACCACGACTCGACGCCCTGGCCAGCGCGGCCAGCCCACGGCCGATCGCCGCGCAGTCCCACCGCCGCCGGTCCTGGTCCTCGAGCAGGACCGGCGAACCGTCCGGGCCGGTCCGCGCCGGGAAGCGCGCGGCCGTCAGCTCACACAGCGCGAGCAGGCCGTGCACCTCCGGCTCGTCCGGTTGCAGCGCGGCCAGCGTGCGGGTCAGCCGGATCGCCTCGTACGCGACGTCGGGACGCAGCAGCCGGTCACCCGACGTGGCCGTCGAGCCCTCGCTGAAGATCACGTAGAGGACGCTGAGCACGCCGCCCAGCCGCTCCCGGCGCTCGTCGGCCGCCGGCAGTTCGAACGGCACCCCGGCCGCCACGATCGTCTTCTTGCCCCGGGTGATGCGGGCCTGCACGGTCGGCACGGGTACGAGGAACGCGCGGGCGATCTCCTCGCTGGACAGGCCGCCGACCACGCGCAGGGTCAGCGCCACCCGGGCCTCCGGGGAGAGCACTGGATGGCAGCTGACGAACATCAGCGCCAGGATGTCGTCGTCGATCCTGTCGGGGTCGACGTCCTCGTCGACCGCGGGGTCGGCCGCCAGCAGGGCGTACCGGGCCTGGAGAGCGGCTCGGCGACGGATCGCGTCGATCGCCCGCCGCCGGGCCGTGGCCATCAACCAGCCGGCCGGATTGGCCGGAGAGGCGAGCGGCCACGACACCAACGCCTCGGCCACCGCCTCCTGTGCCGCGTCCTCGGCCAGCCCGAAATCGCCGGTGAACCGGGTCAGCGCCGCGACGATCCGCGCCGACTCGGTGCGCCAGACGGCCTCGACGTCGGCCGTACCCATCAGACCTGGCCGTTGCTCTCGGCGCCCGGCGGGACCTCGTCGGCCTCGGCCACCCGCCGGACCTCGATCTTGGAGCCGCGGACCGCCGGGACCCGCCTGGCCCACTCGACCGCCTCCTCTTTCGAGGTGACATCGAGCAGGAAGTAGCCCCCGAACAGTTCCCGGGTCTCCCCGTACGGCCCGTCGGTGACCACCGGGGCCGCGCCGCTGAAGTCGACCACGACGCCCCGGCCCGGATCGTCCAGCCCTTCGGCCGCGAGGAGAACCTCGGCTTTGATCATCTCCTCGATGAATCGGCCGGTCGCGGCCATCGCCTCGTCGATCGAGGCCATCATGGCCGCGTTCGACTCATCGGTGCCCCTCATGATCAGCATGTACCTCGGCATCGCGTTCTCCTCGTCCGGCGGGGCCGCCTCTCGACCCTGGCACCCACACGTCGAACGGGCGGACCGGGGATCGACACGGCCCCGGGACAATCTCCGGCCGGGGACCCGGACGCCATGCTGATCGGACAGCTTAACGCCGCAGCGGTGGACGGAGGCAACGCTCACCTCGGCTAGGACAGCCCGGTCAGCTCAGCGGCACCTGCGCCGGCCGGTCGCCGTCCCCGGCGACCACGACGCCCTGGGTGGTGCTGATCGGGGCCGTGATGATCCGGCTCGGCACCACGGGCGCGTCCCGGCCCGTGCCCCGGCGACCGGCGTCACCGCTGGACTGCTCGTGGTAGTCCTGCTCCACGTTGACCGACCAGACGTCGTGGGCGCTGCCGGTGGCGATGTTCTCCGCGGTGAGCATCGCGGTCAGCATCGAGTGGTCCTGATTGTTGTAGCGGTGCATGCCGTTGCGGCCCACCGGGTGCACGTTCGGCACCTCCTCGGCCAGCCAGGCCCGGATCACGTCCACGTTGTGCTGGTACCGCTCGTCGTACACCGGGTAGGCCTTCGGCATCCGCACCACGTAGCCGGCCTCCACCACGCCGGGCCGGGCCAACCCCAGCCGCTCCAGCTCCGCGGTGGCCAGCGCCACCAGATCGGCGTCCGGGGTACGCCACATCTCGTCGTCCTCGAAGACGAAGTACTCCAGGCCCAGACAGGTACGGCCGTCCTTGACCAGGTACGGCGACCAGGAGCCGAAGTTCTGGATCCGGCCCACCCGCACTCCGGGGTCGTGCACGTAGATCCAGTTGTCCGGGAAGGAGAACTCGGCCGGCACCACCAGCGCGACGGTCAGGAAGTCGCGGTAGCGCAGGTCGGCGGCGCAGGCCAGCACCTCGGGCGGCGGCGCCGGACGCAGCGCGGTCACCAACTCGGAGATCGGCATCGACGAGATGACGTGGTCGGCGGCTTCGGTGCGCTGCCCGCCCGCGCCGTTGACCGTCACGCTGATCGCCCTCCGTCGCTCCGGATCGCGGTGCACGGCGGTGACCCAGGTGCCGGTCGACACCTCGCCGCCACGGTGGCGTACCTGCTCGGCGCAGCGCTCCCACATCATCCCGGGCCCGTACTTCGGGTACTGGAACTGCTCGATCAGGCTGGTCACGTCCGTGCGGTACCGGCGGGGCAGCACCGCGTTGCGGATCGCCTTGGCCAGCGACAGGTTCTTGATCCGCTGTGCCGCCCAGTCCGCCTGGAGCCGGTCCGCCGGCATCCCCCACACCTTCTCCGTGTACGTCTTGAAGAAGATCGAGTACAGCCGCCAGCCGAACCGGGCCGACACCCAGCCCTCGAAGTGCGACTGGTCCCTGGGCGGGCGCAACCGGGCGCGGGCGTACGAGCCCAGGCAGCGGGTCGCCTCCGGCAGCCCCAGGTTGCGCAGCGCGTTCACCGCACTGAGCGGGTAGTTGAACAGCGCGCCCCGGTAGAAGATCCGGCTCATCCGGGGGCGGGTCAGGAAGTCCTCGTCCGGCAGGATCTCGTGCCAGAACGCCTCCACCTGCGGCACCTTGGTGAAGAACCGGTGCCCGCCGATGTCGAACCGCCATCCGTCGCGCTCCACGGTCCGGCTGATCCCGCCGACCACCTCGTCGGCCTCGAACACCCGTACCGGCAGGCCGTGCCGGAGCAGCTCGTACGCCGCCGTGAGGCCCGCCGGCCCCGCCCCGATGACCACCGTGCTGACCTGCTCGCCCATGCCCCCGCGCTCCCTGCTCACCGCTGTGGTTGAGGCGCGGCGCGTACCCGTTCTGCCCGGGATGTCACCCCTTCGTCGCTGCGGATTCCGCTCCGGCGGGGCGCGTCACGGCGTACAACGGGAAGGGCGGCGCTCGCGCGCGGAGGGCGGGCCGGGGCGGAATCCGCAGCGACGAAG